>JBKKBU010000497.1:0-2927 GCA_046713755.1 Mycobacteriales bacterium | reverse complement strand
AGCGTCAGTCGCGCCCGAGTGATCGCCGCGACCGGGCCGTCGTAGCGCTCGGGCGTCGGCTCGCCAAAGGGCTGCCGCCCGCTCCACCGCCCCGTGGACACCAGCGGTCGCAACTCGCAACGCCAGGTCTCGGCCGCGATCGCGTCCCAGCTGCGGGCCACCGCCGAGTGCTCGAAGTGCGCCGCGTACGACGGATCGGCCCAGGTCGCCAGCAGTGCCCATCTCGTCGGGTCGGCGTCGCGGACGGTGAAGGTGCGACCGTCACCGGTGCCGAGCAGCTTGGCGAACCGTAGCCCCGGCACCCGGCGCAGCCGGCCCCGGTGGGTAGCCATTCTGAGCAGCGCGCGCGCCGGACTGCCGACCCTCCAGACGTGGAGGGTGACGAGCGGAGGGACCGGCTCACTCACCTGACGACCCGCGCCGGCACTCCGCCAGTGAGGCGCAGCAGCGCGGCGACGCGCTCGACGGTGGGGTGCATGGTCCGAGCCTGCCAGACCCCCGGGAAGCGCGCGGTGCGCGACGTTGTTGACTCGGGGTGTGGAGCTGCAGGCGGTGGCGGAGCGCGCGGGCCGCGACCTCGAGGGGTCGTCGGCCCAGGACGTGCTGCGCTGGGCGGTCCAGACCTTCGGGGACCGCTTCGCGATCGCATCGTCGATGGGCGATGGTCTGCTCGCCCACCTCGCCTCGTCGGCCGCCTCGGGCGTGGACGTCGTCTTCCTCGACACCGGCTACCACTTCGCCGAGACGATCGGCACCCGCGACGCGGTCGCCCAGGTCTACGACGTGCAGGTCCGCACCATGCTGCCGCTGCTCACCGTGTCGCAGCAAGACGCCGCCCATGGCCCGGAGCTGTGGCGCCGCGACCCCGACGCCTGCTGCGCGATGCGCAAGGTCGAGCCGCTCGAGCGCGGGCTGGCGCCCTACGACGCATGGGCGTCCGGCATCCGCCGGGACGAATCACCGACCCGCGCGACCACGGGCCTGGTCGAGTGGGACGCCCGCCGCGGCAAGGTCAAGGTCAACCCGATCGCGGCGTGGTCCCAGGACGACGTCGATGCCTACGTCAGCAAGCACGGCGTGCTCGTGAACCCGCTGGCCTACGACGGCTACCCGTCGATCGGCTGTGCCCCCTGCACCCGCCGCGTCGCTCCCGGCGAGGACCCGCGGGCCGGCCGCTGGGCGGGGGACCAGAAGACCGAGTGCGGCCTGCACGTCTGACCCACCGCCGGCCCCCTGCTCCCGAACTCGGTGCGGGCGGTGTGCTCGCGGGTGGCAGCAACTGCACCGAGTTGGAGGACGGGTGCGGCCGGGCATGGTGGGGGTCAGGGGGTCGCGTAGCGGACGTGGCGGCGCAGTCGGTGGCCCTCGGGGAGCTTCGGGTGGTCGAACTCGCCGACCCGGCGCATCCCGATCCGCTCCATCACCCCCCAGGACCGCTCGTTGGTCAGCGCCGTGAAGCTCACCACCTCCGGCACGTGCTGCAGCCCGACCACCACGGCTGCCGTCGCCGCCTCTGAGGCCCAGCCGTGGCCCCATGCCCACCGCGCCAGCCGCCACCCGACCTCGTGGTCGCGGCCGCCGAGCGCATCGGTCCAGCGGAGCCCGGTGAAGCCCGCGAAGCGCCCCTCTGCCTCGACCGCCCACAGCCCGTAGCCGTGCGCCGCGAAGTGCGCCGTCGCCTCGTCGGCCCACGCGTCCGCCTGCTCCCGGGTGAGCACCGAGGGGAAGTGCGCCATCACCTCGGGGTCGGCGCACAGCGCCGCGAACGGCTCCCGGTCGGCCGCCGTCCACTCGCGCAGCAGCAGCCGCTCGGTCCGGATCACAGCGCGCACGCTACGACCGCACCTCCGTGACCACCTGGTCGGCGTAACGGGTCGTGAAGATCGTCGTGAAGCAGAAGGCGGGCCCGTGTGCGTGCTGCCTCCCCCCGGACTACACGACGATCTTCACGATCCCGCGGGTTCGGGGCGACCGGTGGTGCCGACGTAGGAGAGCTTGAAGACCCGCAGGCAGTCGTCGCAGGTCCACTGCCCGTGCCCGGAGTCAGGATCGTCCCCGAACGGCCGGACCGCCTCCTCGCCGCAGTACGGGCAGTAGAACGGCGCCGCGCGCTCGCTCATCGCAGCCTCACCCCTGCCTCATCGCAAGAGGGCCTCGTCGGCGTCCCGGGCCCAGGACGCGAAGCGCTGCCCGGGCAGCCGGTGCGCCAGGTAGCTGCTGAGGAGCCGCTCGATGTAGTCGACCGCCTCCTCGCCGGTGATCTTCAGGCCGCGTGGCTTGCGACCGAAGCCGGCATCTTCACCGAGCCGGCCACCGAGGTGGACCTGGAAGCCCTCCTGGTCGCCGACGATCGAGCCCTTGAGGCCGATGTCCGCGGTCTGGAAGCGGGCGCAGGAGTTGGGGCAGCCGTTGACGTGGATGGTGACCGGCTCGTCGAAGTCCGGCAGTCGCTGCTCGAGTTCGGTGTAGAGGTCTACTGCTCTGGCCTTGGTCTCGACGATGGCCAGCTTGCAGAACTCCAGGCCGGTGCAGGCCATCGTTCCCCGGCGGAACCGCGACGGCCGGACCCGTAGGTCGTCGGCCTCGAGTGCCGCGACGAGCGCGTCGACCTCGGCCGCGGGCACGTCGAGGATGACCAGCCCCTGCTGGGCCGTGGTGCGGACCCGGCCGCTGCCGTGGCGGTCGGCGAGATCGGCGATGTGCTGCAGCTGGCTGCCGGAGGTGCGACCGGCCCGGGGTACCACGCCGACGTAGTGCAGCCCGTCGCTCTGGGCGTGCACCCCGACGTGGTCGCGGTCCTCGGTGGGAGGGGTCGCCGGCGCCGGACCGTCGGGCAGCGGGGCCGCGAGGTACTCGCGCTCCATGACCTCGCGGAACCGCTCCGGACCCCAGTCGGTCATGAGGAACTTCAGGCGGGCGTGGGTGCG
>JBKKBU010000496.1:0-4273 GCA_046713755.1 Mycobacteriales bacterium | reverse complement strand
GTCCAGAGCGTCGTCGACGCCCGCATGACGAACCCGGGAGGCTGAGCCATGAGCACGCCGTTCTACGTCTCTCCCGAGCAGGTGATGAAGGACAAGAGCGACTACGCCCGCAAGGGCATCGCGCGCGGCCGAAGCGTCCTGACCATCACCTACGCCGACGGCATCCTGTTCGTCGGCGAGAACCCCTCCAACGCGCTGCACAAGATCTCGGAGATCTACGACCGGATGGCCTTCGCGGCTGTCGGCAAATACAACGAGTTCGAGAACCTCCGGCTCGCCGGAGTCCGCTATGCCGACTTGCGGGGTTACCAATACGACCGCCGCGACGTCACGAGTCGAGGCCTGGCCAACGCTTACGCGCAGACCCTGGGCACGATCTTCACCGAGTCCGGCAAGCCCTACGAGGTCGAGCTCGTCGTCGCTGAGGTCGGCGCGACCGCCGACGACGACCAGATCTACCGGCTCACCTATGACGGGTCGGTCGCCGACGAGACCGGCTTCGTCGCCATGGGTGGCAACGCCGAGCCCATCGCCACCTACGTCAAGGAGCACCACGACCCCACCGCGCCGCTCGGCGAGGTGCTCAAGCTTGCCGTCACCGCCCTCATCCAGCCCATCGCCGAAGGTGCCGAGCCCCGCGCTATCGCGGGCGACGACCTCGAAGCCGCGGTCCTGGACCGGACCCGCCCCCGGCGGGCGTTCAAGCGCCTGCTCGGCGCCCCGCTCGAGCGGTTGCTCGCCCCGTGAGGCAGTCGTTGTCCCGTCGTACGACGGGTTTGTTGGTCGCCGCAGTTGTCGGCCTGACCGGCTGCGGCGAGACCCCAGCCGATGACCCCACGCTGACGCAGCCGTCCGCATCCGCTGCTGCGCCGGTCCAGGGTCCGGTGGCTCCTGCGCCGCAGGCCTGTTCTGGCGGCCCGGTCCTGTCGCCAGCCCCCCAGGGAAGCACCAAGAACCTGACAGTGCAGCCGGTCGTCCCGAAGGGTCCGGCCACCGTGTCTGAGCTGGTCGCCGCCGACGTCGTCGTCGGGAGTGGTGCTGCCGCCTGCACCGGCCTGAAGATCTCGGTGAAGTACGTCGGGGTGCTCGCTGACGGGACGCCGTTCGACGCGTCCTGGGACCGTGGCGCCGACGAGACGTTCGAGCTGACCCTCGGTGCCGGCGACGTCATCAAGGGTTGGGACCAGGGCCTGATCGGCATGAAGGTCGGCGGCCGACGGCAGCTGACCATCCCGGGTGATCTCGGCTACGGCCCCGAAGGGCGCAATCCGATCCCGCCCAACGCGACCTTGGTCTTTGTCGTCGACCTGGTGAAGGTCGGCTGAGCTGCCGGTAAGGATCCATCGCTGAATGCGCCGGGTGGACCTGCCGGCGGTGCGCCAAGTGGGTGGTCTGCGCCAGCCTGGCTGTAGATCGCTGCTCCAGATGGCCGATAGAAGGGGCTACCCCTCACCCCCAGGAGGCCTCGTGCCCATTGTTGTCGACGACCGCCTGGTCACGGCCATGCGGGAGATCGTGATCGCCACCAACCGGCTGGAGCATCACCAGGCTCGCGGAGAGCTCGACCTACCCACGATGGACCGGCTGCGGGCGGAGCGCGACGCGGCTGGGACTGCCTTGCAGGAGGCCCTGCTGGAGCGGGGCTGGCGACGACCGACCTGGTAGCGGCGCGGGGATCAGGTGGTGCGACGGGCTGACTTGTCGGCGTACATCGCCGCATCCGCGTCGTGCCACACCTGAAGGGTGTCCCCGCCGGGGAACAGCAGCGCCGCGCCCAGCGAGGCCTTGATGTCGGCGGCCGTGAGCACGTGCCTGAGCCGGGCAAGCAACGGCTCGACCTGGGAGGGCATCGTCTCCGGTGCCAGCACCGCGAACTCGTCGCCGCCGATCCGACACAGCACATCGGCTTCCCGACGAGCCGCGAGCAGCGACTCTGCGGTGCGTCGGATGAGGTCGTCACCGGCTGCGTGACCCAGCCGGTCGTTGGTCTCCTTCAGGCCATCGAGGTCCACGACCACGATGGCGCTGGATCGGCGGCTGCGCACGGCCCGTGCCGCCTCGATCCGGAGCGCCGTCACCCAGGCCCGTCGATTGCCCAGGGCGGTGTCGGGATCGCGGTTCGCGATGAGCAAGGCGCCGTGCGCGGCCCGGGCCGACTGCTGCCGGGACACCTCTGAGGCAACCAGCCTGCCGAGCATGCTCGCCACGCCGGCGAGGTCGGAGCGGTGGTGGCTCGTCGTGACGAGCAGGCCACGGCCCGCCTCGCCGGCCCCGACGTCAACCTGGTACTTCTGGACAAACATGACCCCGGTCCCGGCGCCGCCGGCCTGGCCCGCAACGACCGCCGCGTCGCCCAGCGCCGGGACGAACAGCTGGGCCGTCGTGAGCAGGTGAGCCCGCACGATGTCGTGAAGGGCTTCCACCACCACCAGCTGGAGCTCGTCGTGGGCACGTCGCGCGTCGACGTGTGACGTCGGGTCCGGCACATACAGCGCGGGTGGGACGTGCGTCAGCAAGGCACACCTTCGCGGGCGATGGGACGCTTGGCGGTCGCCAGCGTTATGGATCGCAGCATGAATTCGACGGCGGGAGCCGCAGACCTGCCGGGCGTCCACCGATGTGACTGTCACCTCTCATCCGAGCGCCAAAAACAACACATTTATCCGATTAATCCGCCTCCCCGATGCGCAGCGCAGCCTCACGGCACCGTGCTCAACACGGACCAGCCGGCGGGCTTGTCAGGATCCGCGACGGCCTGGGGCCGAAGACTGCTCTGTGCGCAGGCAGTGGCAGCACCGCTGGCGGGCTGTGTTGACGAGTACGTCGGCGGTGGTCCTGAGGACGTCCCTCGAGGCGGAGTCCCGAGGGCTACTTGACCAGGCGGCGCGCTCGACCTTGGTGCCCGTACCAGGAGGTCGACCTGTAGCGTCGCCAGAGTGGGATGCCAGCGGGCGGCGCAGCACTGATGGAACGTCGCATATTCGGGATCGAGAACGAGTACGGCGTCACGTGCACCTTCCGTGGGCAACGCCGCCTCAGCCCCGACGAGGTGGCTCGCTACCTGTTCCGCCGGGTCGTGTCCTGGGGCCGAAGCTCCAACGTCTTCCTGAAGAACGGGGCGCGGCTCTACCTCGACGTCGGCAGTCACCCGGAGTACGCCACTCCGGAGTGCGACAGCGTGCTGGATCTCGTCACGCACGACAAGGCGGGGGAGCGCATCCTCGAGGGCCTGCTGATGGACGCCGAGCGCAGGCTGCGTGAAGAGGGCATCGCCGGCGACATCTACCTGTTCAAGAACAACACCGACAGTGCCGGCAACTCCTACGGCTGCCACGAGAACTACCTGGTCGGCAGGCATGGCGAGTTCGCCCGGCTGGCCGACGTGCTCATCCCGTTTCTGGTGACCCGCCAGGTGATCTGCGCGGCCGGCAAGGTCCTGCAGACCCCGCGCGGGGCAGTCTTCTGCGTCAGCCAGCGGGCCGAGCACATCTGGGAGGGCGTCTCGTCGGCAACCACCAGGTCGCGGCCCATCATCAACACCCGCGACGAGCCGCACGCCGACGCCGAGCGCTACCGACGGCTGCACGTGATCGTCGGCGACTCCAACATGAGCGAGACCACGACCCAGCTCAAGCTCGGTGCCACCGATCTGGTCCTGCGGATGATCGAAGCCAACGTCGTCATGCGTGATCTCACCCTGGAGAACCCGATCCGCGCCATCCGCGAGGTGAGCCACGACATCACCGGCAGCCGGAAGGTCAAGCTCGCCAACGGGCGGGAGGCCAGCGCGCTCGAGATCCAGCGCGAGTACTTCAACAAGGCGACCGACTTCATCGACCGGCGTGGTGGAGACGTGACCGTCAAGCGGGTGCTCGAGCTGTGGGGCCGGACGCTGACCGCCATCGAGACCGGCGACCTGTCCTTGGTCGACCGGGAGATCGACTGGGTCACGAAGTACCAGCTGATCGAGCGCTATCGCGGCAAGCACGACCTGACGCTGTCTTCGCCCAGGGTCGCGCAGCTCGACCTGGCCTATCACGACGTGAACCGAAACCGTGGGCTGTACTACCTGCTCGAACGCAATCGCGCCGTGGAGCGCGCCACGACCGACCTGGCGGTCTTCGAGGCGAAGTCGGTACCGCCGCAGACCACGCGCGCCAAGCTGCGCGGGGAGTTCATCAAGCGGGCGCAGGAGAAGCGACGCGACTTCACCGTGGACTGGGTGCACCTCAAGCTCAACGACCAGGCGCAGCGCACCGTGCTGTGCAAGGAC
>JBKKBU010000495.1:0-2599 GCA_046713755.1 Mycobacteriales bacterium | reverse complement strand
TGCGCGTCGGTGCTGCAGCCCGGCTACCGCGTCGGTGGCCGGGTCCTGCGGCCGGCTCGGGTGGCCGTCGCCGAGCCGGCTGGATCAACAGTCGAGTCCGAGTGAGGGAGGTGACGCCGTGAGTGCTCGGGACGTGGAGAAGGACTACTACGCCGCTCTCGGCGTCGCCAAGGACGCCAGCGCGGCTCAGATCAAGAAGGCCTACCGCACACTGGCAAAAGACCTGCACCCCGACACCAACCCGGGCAGTGAGGAGCGGTTCAAGACCGTCTCCGAGGCCTACGACGTGCTCTCCGACACCGTCAAGCGCAAGGAGTACGACGAAGCCCGCGCCCTGTTCGGCAGCGGCCCCCGTCGGGCCGGTCATCCCGGTGGTGCCGGGGGCTTCGACCTCGGCGACCTGCTCGGTAACGGCGGCATGGGTGATGTGTTCGGGGGGCTGTTCGGCAACCACGTCGGCAACCAGGGCCGGCGCCGTCCTACCGGCCCCCGCCGCGGGGCAGACCTCGAGGCCGAGGTCACGCTGGCGTTCCAGGACGCCGTGCGCGGCGCGGCCGTGCCGCTGCGGCTGATGTCCACCGCGTCCTGCGACACGTGCCGAGGATCGGGTGCCGCTCCGGGCACCTCACCGCAGGCGTGCGGCGCCTGCGGTGGTCAGGGGATGGTCAGTCGCAACCAGGGGGCCTTCGCCTTCGCCGAGCCCTGCACCGCCTGCCGCGGCAGCGGTCGCGTGATCGAGAGCCCGTGCCCGACCTGTCGGGGTACCGGGCAGTCGTCGAAGGAGCGCACCCTCACGGTGCGCATCCCCGCCGGCGTCGACGAGGGGTCGAAGGTCCGCCTCGCCGGTCGCGGGTCGCCCGGCGAGCGAGGCGGTCCCGCTGGTGACCTGCTGGTCGTCGTACACGTCTCGGCGCACCCGATCCTGGGGCGACGTGGTGACCACCTGACGATCACGGTGCCGGTCACCTACCCGGAGGCGGCGTTGGGTGCGCAGATCACGGTGCCGACGCTCGATGACCCGGTGACGCTGAAGGTGCCGGCGGGCACGACGACCGGCCGCACCTTCCGGGTCCGCGGCCGCGGCGTGCCGAAGCCGACCCCCGGTGACCTGCTGGTGACGGTGGAGGTGGCCGTGCCACAGAAGCTCTCCACGGAGGCGCGCAAGCACCTCGAGGCCTACGCCGCCGCGTCGCCGCAGGACCCGCGGGCCCACCTGCTGGAGGTGACGCCGTGATGGACGACGAGCGCCCGGTCTTCGTGATCTCGGTGGCCGCGGAGCTGTCAGGGATGCACCCGCAGACGTTGCGACAGTACGACCGGCTCGGCCTCGTGACGCCCGGCCGCTCGGGCGGGGGCGGGCGCCGCTACTCCTCGCGCGATGTGGCGCTGCTGCGGGAGGTGCAGCGGCTCTCCCAGGAGGAGGGCGTCAACCTCGCCGGCATCAAGCGGATCATCGACCTGGAGCACCAGGTCGAGGCCCTGCAGGCCCGCGTCAGCGAGCTGCGGGGCGACCTCGCCACGTCGCAGCGGGCGGTGGCTGACGCCCATCAGAACGTCGTGGCGTCGCTGCGCCGTGACCTCGTGCCGGTCCGCGACACCGCCCTCGTGGTCTGGAAGCCGACCCGCCGCCCCTGAGCGGGTAGGGACCTTGTACCTCGTGACACCTGAGCCATCAGGAGGAGCCTGGAACCATGGATGCTGATCGCCTGACCACCACCTCGCAGGAGGTCCTTGCCACCGCTGTGCGCCGGGCTGCCAGCGAGGGCCATCCCGAGGTTGCTCCGGTCCATCTGCTGCTCGCCCTGCTCGACCACCCGCTCGGCATCGCCACGTCGCTGCTCGAAGCCGTCGGGGCTGACCCCGCGCAGGTCCGGGCCCGGGCCGAGCAGCAGCTGCGCGCGCTACCGGCGGCCAGCGGTTCGACGGTTGCTGCTCCCCAGTGGAACCGCGCCCTGCTCGCCGCCATGACCGCCGCGCAGGCGGCCGCGACGAAGGCCAAGGACGACTACGTCTCGACCGAGCACCTGCTCGTCGGACTGGCCGACAAGGGTGGTGACGTCGCGACCCTGCTGCAGAGCGACGGTGGCTTCCCGCAGAAGCTCGTCGAGGCCTTCGACGTCGTGCGCGGCGGCATCAAGCGCATCACCACGAGGGACCCGGAGTCGACGTACAAGGCGCTGGAGAAGTTCGGTGTCGACCTGACGGAGCGGGCCCGCAAGGGCGAGCTCGACCCGGTCATCGGGCGCGACACCGAGATCCGCCGGGTGGTTCAGGTGCTGTCCCGTCGTACCAAGAACAACCCGGTGCTCATCGGTGAGCCGGGGGTCGGCAAGACCGCGGTGGTGGAAGGGCTCGCGCAGCGCATCGTGGACGGAGACGTGCCGGAATCCCTGCGGGACAAGCGAATCGTCGCGCTGGACCTGGCGGCGATGGTGGCGGGTGCGCAGTACCGCGGGCAGTTCGAGGAACGCCTCAAGAGCGTGCTCGATGACATCAAGGCCAGCGACGGCGAGGTCATCACCTTCCTCGACGAGATGCACACGGTCGTCGGTGCCGGCAAGGCCGAGGGCAGCATGGACGCCGGCAACATGCTCAAGCC
>JBKKBU010000494.1:0-8416 GCA_046713755.1 Mycobacteriales bacterium | reverse complement strand
GAGCAGCTTCTGCCCGTACTTCACCTTCTGCGGGTTCTTCGCGTTGAACGCGATGACGTCGGAGAGCGTCCGCACCCCGCTGGGAGGCGTCGCGATCTCGGTGGCGAGGTAGGAGTTGAGGTTGGCCTTGAAGTCGTTGGGGATCAGGCCGATCTCGGCCAAGCCGCCGTTGCCCAGGCGCTCGAGATCCTCGGACACGACCAGCGTCGCGCCGAGGCTCTTCAGGGTCGCCAGCGCCTCGTCGTAGATCTCCTTCTGCTTGGCGTTCAGCTGGTTGCGGCGGGCCGCGCTGTAGCCGAGCCGGACGCCCTTGAGCGACGCGCCCTTGAGCGCTGCGGTGTAGTCCACGGCCTTGACGCCGGCGGTCGCGGGGTCGCGGGGGTCGGGGCCGGCGACCGCGGTGAGCAACGCCGCCGCGTCGGCGACGGTGCGGGTCATCGGACCGGCGGTGTCGAAGCCCTCTGCCAGCGGGATGATCCCGGCGCGGCTGACGAGCCCGCGGGTCGGCTTCACGCCGACCAGCCCGTTGACACTGGCCGGCGACAGGATCGACCCCGAGGTCTCCGACCCGAAGGTGCCCGTCGCGAACGCCATCGAGCCGGCGACGCCGGACCCTGACGACGAGCCGAGTGGGTCGCCGAAGTCGTACGCCGACAACACCTGGCCACCGAGGCTGGAGTAGCCGTTGGGCATCGACAGGTCCACCCAGTTGGCGAACTCCGAGAGGTTGGCCTTGCCGAGCACGATCGCCCCGGCCGCCCGGAGCCGCTCGACCAGGAAGGCGTCGCGCTTCGGGATCGAACCCTCGAGAGCGATGGAGCCGGCGGTCGTCGGCAGGTCCTTGGTGCCGATGTTGTCCTTCAGCAGCAGCGGGATGCCATGGAGCGGGCCGCGCACCTTGCCGGCCCGGCGCTCGGCATCGAGCCGCCCGGCCTCGGCCCGGGCCTTCGGGTTGAGCGCTCGGACGCTGTTGGTCTTGCCGTCGTACGCCTTGATCCGACCGAGGTAGGCGTCGACGAGGGCGACGCTCGTCAGCCGGCGGGCCCGCATGGCCGCCTGCAGGTCCGCGGCCGTGGCGGTCTGCAGGTCCAGCCCCGCAGCTCGGGCTCGGCAGTCCGAGGCGGGGGATCCCGCGAAGCGGGGCACGGCGGCATCGGAGGGGAGCGCCGTCGTGCAGACGAGGGCGGCGGCGACCAGGGGCAGCAGTCGAGTGGGACGCATGTGGGGTACTTCGCCGCTGTTGCCCGAGTCCCTGCTGGGTAGGGTCCGAGCACACCGTCCAAGGAGTCCCAGGGTGCACATCCCCTTCGAGTCGTCACCCACCTCGAGCCTCGGCGTGGAGTGGGAGCTGGAGCTGGTCAGCCGCGAGACCCGCCAGCTCACCAGCGGTGCGTCGGAGATCCTCGAGGAGATGTCGCCAGGAGCTGATCACCCGAAGGCCAAGCACGAGCTGCTGGAGTCGACGGTCGAGATCATCACCGGGATCTGCGGCACCGTCGCCGAAGCCGTCGGCGACCTGACCGCGACGGTCGAGGAGCTGCGGGCCGCCGCTGATCGGCGCGGACTCGGCCTGATGTGCTCCGGCACGCACCCGATCACGGACTGGCAGACGCAGCAGATCAGCCCGGATCCCCGTTACGACAAGCTCATCACCGACATGCAGTGGCTGGCCCGTCGGCTGCAGATCTTCGGCGTCCACGTCCACGTGGGCGTGCGCTCGCCCGACAAGGTCATCCCGATCGTCAACGCCCTGACGGCCTACATCCCGCACTTCCTGGCGCTGTCGGCGAGCAGCCCCTACTGGAAGGGCTCCGACACCGGCCTCGCCTCCGCCCGGTCGAAGGTCTTCGAGGCGCTCCCGACGGCCGGCTTGCCCTACCAGCTGTCGGGGTGGCCGCAGTTCGAGGAGTACATGGAGACCCTCATCTCGACGGGCACTATCGGTTCCATCAAGGAGGTGTGGTGGGACATCCGCCCCCATCCGGTCTTCGGCACCGTGGAGCTGCGCATCTGCGACGGCTTGCCGACGATCCGTGAGGTCGCGATGGTCGCCGCGCTGTCGCAGTCCCTCGTCGACACCCTCGACCGCGAGATCGACAAGGGCTACACCCTGCCGACCCCCAAGAGCTGGGTCGTCAAGGAGAACAAGTGGCGGGCCGCGCGCTACGGCCTCGACGCCGACATCATCTTGGAGGACGGCTCCACCACTCCGGTGCGCCAGGCGATCGCGGATCTCGTGCAGGAGCTCCGCCCGTCCGCGGAGCGCCTGGGCTGCGTCGAGGAGCTCCAGTACGCCCTGGAGGTCGCCGAGAACGGCGCGTCGTACCAGCGCCAGCGAGCCGTGGCTGCGGCCCACGGCGGCGACCTGACGGCAGTCGTCGACAGCCTGCTGGCGGAGTTCGCGGCCGGTCGGCCGGCGGCGGCGCCGTGAGCCTCGCGGACTCCTGGCTCGCCGAGCACGAGGCCGAGCTGGTGGCGTTCCGGCGGCACCTCCACCAGCGGCCCGAGCTCGGTCGTGAAGAGCACGAGACGACGACGGCGCTGTGTGAGCGCTTGAGCGCCGCCGGGCTCAGCCCCAAGGTGCTCGACAGCGGGACCGGCGTGGTCTGTGACGTCGGCAGCGGGGACGGGCCGGTGGTCGTCCTGCGGGCCGACATCGACGCGCTGCCGCTGCCGGACGAGAAGGACGTGCCGTACCGCTCCCAGATCCCCGGCGTCTGCCACGCCTGCGGCCACGACGTCCACACCGCGGTCGTGCTGGGTGCCGGGTTGGCACTGGCTACGGCGGCTGACCTGCCGGGTCGGGTGCGGCTGATCTTCCAGCCGGCCGAAGAGCTCATGCCCGGAGGCGCGCTCGGGGTCATCGCGGAGGGGGTCATGGCGGGGACCAGCTCGATCTTCGGGCTGCACTGCGACCCCGCGCTGGAGGTCGGCCGGGTCGGCCTGAAGAGCGGCGCCATCACCGCAGCCGCCGATTCGCTCGAGGTGGTTCTGACCGGGCCCGGTGGCCACACCAGCCGACCCCACAACACCGTGGACCTGGTGCATGCCCTCGCGGTCGTGGCGACCGGGCTGCCCGATGCGCTGTCCCGGCTGGTCGACCCGCGGGCCGGTATGTGCCTGGTCTGGGGCCACGTCAGCGCGGGCCGAGCCCGCAACGCGATCCCGCGGGAGGGACGACTGGCGGGCACCCTGCGGATGCTCGACAAGAGCGCCTGGCAAGAAGCCCCCGACCTGGTACGCCGCATCGTCGACGGGCTGGTCGCCCCCTACGGCGCGCGCGCCACCGTGAGCTACGAGCGGGGAGTGCCGCCGGTCGTCAACGACCCGTCCGCCACCGCGCTGCTCATGGCAGCGGCGAAGACCGCGCTCGGGGCAGGCGCGGCCGTGCCGACGGTGCAGTCGCTCGGCGGCGAGGACTTCGCCTGGTACCTCGATGCCGTCCCCGGCTCGATGGCACGGCTCGGGGTGAAGCCCCCCGGTCAGCTCCATCCGGTCGACCTGCACCAGGGGTTGTTCGACGTCGACGAGGCCGCCATCGCCGTCGGTGTCCGGCTGCTCGTCGCCGCCGCGCTGGCAGCGCTCCAGTCAGCCTGACTGCAGGTCCCGCTCAGCGGGAGCCCGCCGCGGCCCCCGAGCCCCGTGATCGGTACCGTTCGCTGGTCGACCGAGAGGGGTGCCAGGTGGTGGACGTCGATGTCGACGTGCTGGTCGTGGGCGCAGGGCCGTCCGGCCTCTACGGCGCCTACTACGCCGGCTTCCGCGGGCTGACCATCGCGATCATCGACGCGCTGCCGGAGGCCGGCGGCCAGGTCACGGCCCTGTACCCCGAGAAGATGATCTTCGACATCGCGGGCTACCCAGCGGTGCGCGGCAAGGAGCTCATCGAGAACCTCGTCGCCCAAGCCGCCCCCTTCACGCCCACCTACCTGCTGGGACAGCAGGCCGTCGGCTACCAGCAGGTCGAGGACGCGGTCCTCATCACCACGGGATCCGGCAGCGTGATCCGTGCCAAGACCGTGGTCGTCACCGGCGGCATCGGCACCTTCAACCCGCGCCCGCTGCCCGGTGGCGCGGACTGGGAGGGGCGCGGGCTGGCGTACGTCGTTCCTACCTACGCGCCCTACGAGGGCAAGGACGTCGTCGTGGTGGGCGGCGGCGACAGCGCGGTCGACTGGGCGCTCGGTCTCGAGCCGGTGGCCCGCTCGGTGACCGTCGTGCACCGCCGCGACCAGTTCCGCGCCCACGGCCACAGCGTCAAGCTGCTCCGTGACTCCACGATCTCGCTCGTCACGCCCAGCCAGGTCGTCGGCATCACCGGCAGCGACCGCGTCGAGGCCGTCCAGGTCCGCAACCTCGAGACCAAGAAGGTCACCGAGCTGCCTGCGCAGGAGGTCGTAGCCGCCCTGGGATTCACCGCCGACATCACGCCGCTCGAGGCCTGGGGCCTGGACGTGCAGGAGCGGCACATCGTCGTGGACACCCGGATGGCGACCAACCTGCCGCGGGTGTTCGCCGCCGGCGACATCACGGAGTACCCCGGCAAGGTCCGGCTCATCAGCGTCGGATTCGGCGAGGCGGCGACGGCCGTCTGCAACGCGGCTACCGTGATCGACCCTGAGGCCACGGTGTTTCCGGGGCACTCGACAGAGACGGCGGAGGGCACGACCGCATGACCTACGTGATCACGACCTCGTGCGTCGATGTCAAGGACGTGTCCTGCATCGAGGAGTGTCCGGTCGACTGCATCTACGAGGGCGATCGCAAGCTCTACATCCAGCCGTCCGAGTGCATCGACTGCGGCGCCTGCGAGCCGGTCTGCCCGGTCGACGCGATCTACGCCGACCGCCGGCTGCCGGACGACCTCAAGGCCGACCTCGCCGACAACAAGGCCTTCTTCATCGAGGTGCTGCCCGGCCGCGACGCGCCACTCGGCTCGCCGGGAGGCTCGATGAAGACCGGCCCGATCGAGCTCGACACCCCGCGGATCACCGAGTTCGTCAAGCCCCTCGACGACGACTGACCCCCACCGCCGAAACCCCTCGTAACGTCCGCCCGCTCACGGGGGAGGGTGTCCCGGTCGAGCGGACGTTATGGAGTCAGCTGACCTCGGCGATCTGCTCCTCGGACCACAGCCAGAGCCGCTCGGCCTCGTCAGGGTCCACGGCGTACGCCGCATAGCCGGCGCTGCCGTCGCCCGGTGTCGGGTCGGCGACGTGGCAGTCCTCGAGGTAGA
Source organism: Mycobacteriales bacterium (assembly GCA_046713755.1). GTDB lineage: Bacteria > Actinomycetota > Actinomycetes > Mycobacteriales > SCTD01 > JAUYQP01. Next base: position 3,180 of record JBKKBU010000494.1, on the reverse strand, counting down.
GGCCCCCGCGCCCCTCGAGCTCCGGCGCCGTGGCCGCCCACACCTGGGTGGCCGCGCCGGCGGACGGGTCCTTGAAGGTGATCCCCGATGCCGGCAGGCGAGTGGCGAGGTCGGCGCGGTCGGCCTCGGTGAGGTGCCGCGACAGCTCGGTCATGATGACGCCCGGGTGCAGGGCATAGGCGTGGACGCCCTGCCCGGCCAGCCGCTTCTCGAGCCCAACGGTGAACAGCACGTTGGCCGTCTTGGCCTGGCCGTACGCCCGCCACTTCTCGTACGCCGCCTCGTCGGTGTAGTGCGGGTCCTGCCAGTGGATGCCGCCGCGCAGGTGACCCCGCGAGCTGACGTTGACGATCCGGGCGGGTGCGCCCGCGACCAGCAGGTCGGTGAGCAGGTTCGTCAGCAGGAAGTGCCCGAGGTGGTTGGTCCCGAGCTGCAGCTCGAAGCCCTGCGCGGTGCGCATCAAGGGGCACGCCATGACGCCCGCGTTGTTGATCAGCAGGTGCAGTTCGTCGACCCGGGACGTCACCTCCTTCGCGCAGGAGCGCACCGACTCGAGGTCGGCGAGGTCGAGGTCGACCAGCTCCACGTCCACTCCGGCCAGCACCTGCTCGGCCTTGGCGCGGTCGCGGACGGCACCGATGACGCGGGCCCCCGCACCGACCAGACCCTTCACGGTCTCGACGCCGAGGCCGGCGCTGGCGCCCGTGACGAGCGCGGTCTTGCCGGTGAGGTCGATCCCGTCGAGGACGTCAGCAGTCGTGGAGTCAGGTCCGAACGGCACGTCAGACGACCGGGACGCCGGGGACCACGGTGCCGTGCGGCAGCGAGATCGACTTCGACTCGAGGTAGGCGGCCAGCCCCTCGGGGCCGAGCTCGCGGCCGACGCCACTGCTCTTGTAGCCACCGAACGGGGCGGCGAACTCCAGCGAGAAGGAGTTGACGGTGTAGGTGCCGGTGCGGACCTTGCGGGCCACCTCGATGCCGGCGGCGACGTCGGCGGTGAAGACCGTGCCGGACAGGCCGTACTGGCTGTCGTTGGCGATCCGCAGCGCGTCCTCGGGGCTGTCGTAGGCGATCACGCTCACGACCGGACCGAAGACCTCCTCCTGCGGGATCGTGTGGCGGGGCTCGACGTCGATGACGATCGTGGGCTCGACGTACCAGCCGGTGGCCTGCTCGCCGCGACCGCCGCCGACAGCGACCTTGCCGCCCTCCTTCTGCGCAGTGGCGATGAAGCCCTCGACGCGCTCGCGCTGCCGAGCCGCCACCAGCGGGCCGATCGTGGTGGCGGGGTCGAGCGGGTCGCCGACGACCTCCTTGCGGGTGTGCTCGACGAGCGCCTCGACCACCTCGGAGTAGCGGTCGCGCGGCGCCAGCACGCGGGTCTGCGCGACGCAGGCCTGGCCGTTGTTCATGAAGCCGGAGCCCAGGATCGCCGGGACGGCCGTCGACAGGTCGGCGTCGGCCATCACGATCGCGGCGGACTTGCCGCCGAGCTCGAGGGTCATCCGCTTGAGCTGCTCTCCTGCGACTGCGGCGATCTTGCGACCGGCTGCGGTCGAGCCCGTGAAGCCGATCTTGTCGATGCCGGGGTGGCTGACAAGGTGCTCGCCGACCTCGCGACCGGCGACGACGATGTTGACGACACCCTGGGGCAGGCCGACCTCGTCGAGGACCTCGGCCAAGAGGTAGGCGTCGAGCGGCGTCTCGGGCGCGGGCTTGAGCACGACGGTGCAGCCGGCCAGAAGGGCGGGCGCCAGCTTCAGCGCGGTCGTGAACAGCGGGACGTTCCACGGCACGATCGCGGCGGCGACACCGACCGGCTCCCTGCGAACCAGGGCCGGGCCCATGACGCCGTTGCGGACCTCTTCGAAGTGGTAGGTCTCGGCGAGGCCGGCGTAGTAGTCGAAGACCATCGTGCTGGAGAGGACCTGGCCGAGCTGGCCCCACGAGTACGGCGAGCCCATCTCTTCACTGATGGTCTTCGCGAAGTCGTCCATCCGGGTCAGGATCGCCTGCGAGATCGCGGTGAGGAAGGCGGCTCGCTCGACCGGCGTGGTGCGCGACCACTCGCCGTCGAAGGCACGCCGGGCGGCGTCGACCGCCTTGTCGATGTCGGCGGTGGTGCCGTCCGGCACCCGGGCGATCACCTGCTCGGTGTGGGGGCTGATCACATCGATGGTGCCGGTGCCGCTAGGGGCCTGGAACTGGCCGTCGATGTAGATGTGCTCGCGCGTCTGCACCTGGGTGCCTCCTCGTCAGTGTCCGTCTCCCGGAGTATGGAACACGTTCTAGTCGTTGCGCTAGGGTCGAGCGAAGTCGGATCCGGGGAGTGGGATGACGGTCGCGGACCCACCCGCGTTGCCCCCGGCCGGTGCTCCGCGCGAGCGATTGCTGGCGACCACGCTGCTGGCGCAGCCCGACTACCGCAACTACTGGCTGGGCTCGACCGCATTTGCCTTCGGCATCTGGGGCTTCATCCTCTCGATGGGCTACAGCGCCCGGGCGCTCACCGAGTCGCCACTGCGGGTGAGCCTGGTGTCGGTGGCGTACTTCCTGCCGATGTTCTTGGGTGCGCTGCCGTCGGGCGTCCTGGCCGACGCCGTCGACCGGCGCAAGACCGTCATCGTGTCGCGGTCGGTGTCCGCGCTCGGGGCACTGGGACTGGCCGGGCTGACGGCTACGGACCGGCTCGGCTACCCGGCGCTGGTGGCGCTGGCCGCACTCACCGGGGCGACCGTCGTGAGCGAGGTCGCGGCTCGGCAGGCGTACGTCACGCAGATCGTCGCGGCGGACCAGGTCGTCGGTGCGACTGCGCTCGGGTCGGTCCAGGGCGGCCTGGCGCGGGTCCTCGGCCCGTTGGCCGCCGGTGGGCTCATCGCCGGGTCCTGGGAGACCGCTGGCTACCTGCTGTTCGCTGTCGCCAACCTCGCCTGCGTCGTGGTGTTCCTGCGGATCAAGGCCTCCCGCCCGCCGCCCCCGGGCGCCCGCCCGGGCCCCCGCGGCGCGCGGCGCGAATGCCCGCGAGCGCCTCATCGCAGCGCTCGCCTACCTCGTCGCCGCACGCTGCAACGGTCCGCGACTGCTCCGGGAGGGCGGTGCGGGGCTGACCGTGGATCAGACCAGCCAGGCGCGCGGGGCGTTCTTTCGCCAGTTCTTCTCGCCGGTGCAGCAGATCCT
>JBKKBU010000493.1:0-4919 GCA_046713755.1 Mycobacteriales bacterium | reverse complement strand
GCCTTCGCCCGCTCCTCGCCGGTGCGGACGGCCAGCCGGGCTTCCATCTCAGCAGTGCGAGCGGCCGCGGCGGCGCCGGCCAGCTTGTCGCGCAGCCCGGTCGACGGCTCCTCGTCAGCCGGTGCCTGCTCGGCGAGCGACAACCGCTCCTCGAGCTCGACCAGGCCGGACAGGTCCTTGTCGCGGGCCTCCTCGGCGCGCACCCGGGCCTGCTGCAGCCGACCCGCCTCGGCCTCGGCCGCGCGGGCCGCAGAGGCCAACAGGCCGAGCTGCTCGGACAGCGCCGCCATCCTGGCGTCGGACTGGTGGAGGGCGACCAGGGCGACCTCGACCTCGACCGTGGCCGTTTCCAGCTCAGCGGTCGCTGCGGCTAGCTGGAAGGTCAGTCGCTCCTGCCGGCGCTGAGCCTCGTCATGAGCGGTGGCCGCCTCATCCACCGCCGCTTGGACCTCGAGCAGCGAGGGCGCCGAGGCCGACCCGCCGACCGCCCAGTGGGCACCGAGCAGGTCACCCTCCGCGGTCACCGCACGGACGCCGGGCTGCTGCTCCACGAGGTCGCGAGCTTCGTCGAGCGAACCGACGACCGCCACCTGGTGCAGGGCCCGCATCACGGCCGGGCGCAATGCCGCCGGGGCGTCGACGAGGTCGATGGCCCAGCGGGCCGTGGCGGGCAGGGGCGGCCAGGGCGAGGTGTCGTCGTACGCCCCTCCTCCCACGAGCAAGCCGGCGCGCCCAGCGTCGTCGGCCTTCAGCCGCGCCACTGCACGGGCGGCGTCGGCGGGCGACGCCACGGCCACGGCATCCGCGACGGCACCGAGGGCCGCCGCGATGGCAGCTTCGTGGCCGAGCTCGACCTGCACGATCGACGCCACCGACCCGAGGACCCCTGCGACGTTGCTCGCGAGCAGCGCACCCGAGCCGTCCTTGCGGGCCAGCGACAGCGCGAGGGCATCACGGCGGGCCGCCCAGGTGGTCCGGTCGCGCTCGGCGGCGCGCTCCTCCACCTGCAGCGCAGCAAGCACCTCGGCTGCGCCGATGCGGGCTGCCTCCGCGGTCTCGTGGCGGGTGTCGAGGTCGGTCTCACCCTCGTCGAGCCCGCCTGCCTGCGCCTGCAAGGTGGCGAGGTCGTGCTGGGCGCGCTCGACCCGCGTCTGCGCGTCCGACAGCGATGTGGCGATGCGACCGAGCTCGGCCTCAGCGGCGGCGGCGCGGGAGCGCAGCGCACCCACCTGGCCGGTGAGCCGGGCCAGCCCCTCACGTCGATCGGCGACGGCCCGGCGGGCCGCGACCAGCGCGCGCTCCTCGGTGGCTAAAGAGGCTTCCGCATCCGTGCGACGGGTGACCGCGTCGATGAGCCGCTGACCGTCTTGCCCGAGCTGCTCGGCAAGCTCCCGCTCCTGCTGGCGGACGGTGGCCGCTTCGGCGTCGAGCTGGTCGGGGTCGCGACCCTGACGGGCCTCGTCGGGGAGCTCGGACGTGAGGTGGCGGTGCCGCTCGGAGGCCAGCGTGGCCGTGCCCCGCAGGCGCTCCTCGAGGGCGGACAGCCGATACCAGGTCTCCTGCGCGCGGGTCAGCCGCGGGGCCTGCTCGGCCACCGCTTCGTCGAGGGCGGTCTCGCGATCCTGCAGCGCGGTGAGCTCGCGCTCGACCTCAGCGCGGCGCTGCCGCAGGGCCGTCTCGTCACGCACCTCCGCGTCGAGGGTCGCGCGCAGCTGGAGCAGGTCGTCGGCGAGCAGCCGCAGCTTGGCGTCCCGCAGGTCGGCCTGGACCTGCGCGGCCCGGCGCGCGACCTCGGCCTGGCGACCGAGCGGCTTGAGCTGCCGGGTGAGCTCGCTGGTGAGGTCCTGCAGGCGGGTCAGGTTGGCCTGCATCGCATCGAGCTTGCGGAGAGCCTTCTCCTTGCGCTTCTTGTGCTTGAGGACGCCGGCGGCCTCCTCGATGAAGGCGCGGCGATCCTCCGGCCGGGCCGACAGGACGGCGTCGAGCTGGCCTTGCCCGACGACGACATGGAGCTCCCGGCCGATGCCGCTGTCGCTCATCAGCTCCTGGACGTCCACGAGTCGGCACTTGCTGCCGTTGATCGCATATTCGGAGGCGCCGTCGCGGAACATCAGCCGGGTGATGCTGACCTCGGCGTAGTCGATCGGGAGCGCGCCGTCGCCGTTGTCGATCGTCAGGGTGACCTCGGCCCGACCGAGCGGCGGGCGGCCGGGCGTGCCGGCGAAGATGACGTCCTCCATCTTGCCGCCGCGCAGCGCCTTGGCGCCTTGCTCACCCAGGACCCAGGCGATGGCGTCGACGACGTTGGACTTACCGGAGCCGTTGGGGCCCACCACGCAGGTGATGCCCGGCTCGAAGCGCAGGGTCGTCGGGGACGCGAAGGACTTGAAGCCCTTCAGCGTGAGGCTCTTGAGGTGCACCAGGCTGCCTGTCGTCGGCCTTGAACAATCGTGGGGAAGGCCGCTCGGAGCCTACCGGCCCGGGGGTGCCGGCTCGGGGAGCCGCGCGGCACGCAGCAACCGCAGCGGACCCGCCGGCGGGCCTGGGTCCGCGGCGTGCTTGTTCAGGCCACGGCACGAGGAAGGGCGCCCCGCGTGGTGCGGGACGCCCGGTCGTGCAGCCCGGCTACGTGAGAGCGGGCTCCTCGGTGAGGATGCGGATGTCGTCGTCGACGGTCACGGTCGCGACCAGCGCCTCGTTGACGGCCTTGACCCGGGCCAGCTCGACCTCGAGCTCGGAGACCCTGCCACGCAGTCGCCGGCACTCCGCAGCAAGACGGCTGTCGGCGCTGATGCCGACGTGTCCGAACAGGGCCTTGGCCATCAGGGTTCTTCCTCCGTGTCGAGGGTGGCGCACCCGGCCGGTCCGGCAGCCGCCGGGGGTCACAAGGGTGGTGACTCAAGGATGACACCGCTCGCCCCACGGGTCAAGAGTTTGGTCACAGCGAGGTCACGGCTCGGTCCTCAGCGCTCGGCGAACCCCTGCGCGCCGCGCACCGCGGCCCACCGCTCCCCGACGAAGTCCACCCGTCCAGGCGTTCCGGCACCGCGCAACAGCGCGAGCAGCGCCTCGCACTGCTCCCGCCCGCCCTCCGCGACCACCTCGACCCGACCGTCGTCGAGGTTCGTCGCCGCCCCGGCGAGGCCGAGCTCGAGCGCGCGGGCCCGCGTCCACCAGCGGAACCCGACCCCCTGGACCCGGCCCTTCACGGTGGCCGTGAGGCGGACCTGACCCATGCCTGCGAGGGTAGTGGCGTGCTCGCCATCCACCCCTGCCGCAGCGCCTGCGACTGGGCGGCAACGGGCACGTCGTACGACGAAAGGCCGGTGTTCGCCTGCGCGGGCTGCGGCAGCGAGTGGGCCCGGTCCGCGGCCTCCTGTGCGGGCTGGTCACCGCGGCAGCTCGACGGGAGCTGGCCCCCCGGCGTGCGCGAGGAGCTCGATCAGCGTGGGTAGCGGGGGCGCGGCTGGCAGCGGGGGCAGGAGTACGACGAGCGGTTCATCCAGGACTCCCGCCGGATCGGCGTAGCGCAGCGGTCGCAGGGCTCGCCCTCCCTGCCGTAGGCGTGCAGCGACCGCTCGAACAGGCCGCTCACACCTTCGGTGCTGACGTAGGTGGCGTCGAAGGACGTCCCGCCCTGGGCGAGCGACTCGACGAGGACGTCGGTGGCGTGGGAGATCAGCTCCCGCGCCTTCGCCTTGGTAACCAGCTCGGTGGGACGCCCGCCGTGCAACTGCGCGCGCCACAGCGCCTCGTCGGCGTAGATGTTGCCGATGCCGCTCACCAAGGTCTGGTCGAGCAAGGCGCGCTTCACGCCGGACACCTTGGCGCGCAACCGGGTCACGAACAGCTCGGCGTCGAAGGCAGGGTCGAGCGGGTCTCGGGCGATGTGGGCGATCGCCCGCGGCAGGTCGGCACCGTCGGGGACGACCTGCAGACCACCGAAGGTCCGCTGGTCGACGAAGCGCAGCTCGCGGCCCCCATCGGTGAAGGACACGCGGATCCGCAGGTGGGTCTCGATCGGCTTGTCGCAGGGAACGACGAGCAGCTGACCGCTCATGCCGAGGTGCCCGATCAGCGCGTCACCGCTGTCCAGTGGCAACCAGAGGTACTTGCCCCGGCGCCGCGCGGCCGTGATCGTGCGACCGCGAAGCAGGTCCACGAAGTCCCGGGCACCGGCCTCGTGCCGACGCACCGCTCGCGGATGGTGCACGTCGACCGACGCGACGGTCCGGCCGGCCACGCCCTTTTCCAGGCCCAGCCGGACCACCTCCACCTCGGGCAGCTCCGGCACGTCGGCTCCTACGCCGGCGGCACGGTGCCGGCAGTGCCGGCAGTGCTGGCCTCGGAGCTGTCGTCGGTGAGCGACCGCCAGGCCGCCTCGGCGGCCTGCTGCTCGGCCTCCTTCTTGCTCTTGCCGGCACCGCCGCCGCTCGGGTTCCCCGCCACGAGCGCCTGCGCGGTGAACGCCTTCGCGTGGTCGGGGCCGCTCTCGGCGATGGCGTACTCCGGTACGCCGAGGCCGCGAGCCGCGGTCAGCTCCTGCAGCGAGGTCTTCCAGTCCAGGGCTGCGCCGTCCTCGTCGGCCGCCGCCATGAGGGGGTCGAACAGCGACCGGACCACCAGGGTCGCGCCGGCGATGCCGCGCTCGAGGTAGACCGCACCCAGCACCGCCTCCATGGTGTCGGCGAGGATCGATGCCTTGTCGCGGCCCCCGGTGACCTCCTCGCCCCTGCCCAGCCGCAGCCAGTCGCCCAGGCCGAGCGTCCGGGCGACCGCGGCGAGCGCCCGGGTGCTGACGACCGACGCGCGCAGCTTGGCCAGCTGACCCTCGGGTCGATCGGGGTGGGCGTTGTAGAGCGCATCGGTGACCACTAGCCCGAGGACCGCGTCGCCGAGGAACTCGAGGCGCTCGTTGG
>JBKKBU010000492.1:0-4252 GCA_046713755.1 Mycobacteriales bacterium | reverse complement strand
CGTCAGCGCGCGCAAGACCACGGTGGTGAACACCATGCCCAGCAGGCCGAGCGGTGCGCCGGCGACAGCGCCGGCCACCACAGCGATCACGGCGCCGGCGACAAGTGGATGGGAGCGGGGCGCACTCGGTCCGATGCCGGCGCCCCGACTGCCCGCGTGCCGAAGCACCGCACCGGCCGGTAGGGGGACAACCGCAGCGAGACGGGACCAGCCAGGACGGGGCAGCGCGATCAAGATGGCGAGGGCACACCCTGCGAAGACGGCCGAGACCAGCACCGTCACGGGACCGGTCGCAGCAGCCTCGCGAGCGCCGGGGCGGCCGGGCCCGCGTCACCCACGGCGGCCGTCCCGTCCCAGCTCCAGCCCTGCTCGGCCACCACCAGCCCGTCGGCGCCTCGGCGCAGGACGGCCACCTCCGCGACCCGCCGGCGGCCCCCGCCCGGGGCTCGCACCAGGTGGACGACGACGCGCAGGCCGGCCGCCAGCTGGCTGTGCAGCGCTTCGCGGCCCATGCCGGCGGCGGCGGCAAGCGCTTCGAGACGGGCTGGCACGTCCGCGGAGGAGTTCGCGTGCAACGTGCCGCACCCGCCTTCGTGACCGGTGTTCAGCGCCGCCAGGAGATCCACCACTTCGGGACCCCGGACCTCTCCGACGACGAGCCGATCAGGGCGCATGCGCAGGGCCTGGCGGACGAGATCGCGCAGTGTCACGGCGCCCGCGCCTTCGAGGTTGGGTGGCCGCGCCTCGAGGCGGACGACGTGACCGTGTTCTGGTGCAAGCTCGCCGGCATCTTCGATGAGCAGCACCCGGTCCCCCGGGGCGGCGAGGGACAGCATCGTGGTGAGCAGGGTCGTCTTGCCGGTGCCCGTCCCACCCGTGACGAGGAAGGCCGTCCGCGACCCGACGATGCTCTCGAGCAACGCAGCCCCGTCCGTGGGGATGGATCCGGCGGCGACCAGGTCCGGCAGCGTCAGCACCGTTGACCGCGGGACCCGTAGCGACAGCAACGTGCCGGCGGGAGCAATCGGCGGCAGTACTGCGTGCAAACGGATGCCGTCGGCGAGCCGCGCATCGACCCAGGGCTGCGCGGCGTCGAGCCGGCGGCCTGTCGGCGCGGTCAGCCGGGCCGCGAGCCGGCGGACGGCTGCGTCGTCGGGAAAGCAGATCCCGACCCGCTCGAGGCCGGCTCCCCGATCCACCCACACCTCGTCAGGCCCGTTCACGAGCACATCCGTCACCCGCGGGTCAGCGAGCAGTGGTTCGAGCGGGCCAGCCCCGACGATCTCGGACTGCAGCCCGCGCAGCACCGTGAGCAGCTCTGCATCGCCGCGCAGCCCGCCGCCCTCGTCGCGCAAGGCAGCGGCGACCCGGGCCGGCGTGGGTGCCCCGCCGTTCTCCGCGACCCGGCGTCGAACCCGCTCAAGCAGCAGCGGGTCAAGCGTCATGCGGCGTGACCGAGCCGGTCGGGAGAAGTCAAAGGCAGGTCCAGCAGGGTCTGGAGCAAGCGGTCGCACAGCTGCGCCAGCGGACCGGTCTGCTTGCGACCCGGCGGTTCGCCGCGGTCGAGGGCGAGCTCGATGTGGCGCTCTGCCTTCATCTCCCCGGCCAGCGGCAGCCCGAGGGCCCGCGCGATCTCCGACCCCGTCAGGCCCTGCGGCGAGGGTCCCCGGACGACGACTCGGAGATCCCGACAGGTGAGGCCCGCCGACGAGGCCACGCGAGAAGCCGCTGCTGCAGCGCGCACCTCGGCGGGCACGATCAGCAGCGTCGTGGTGGCCGCCGCCAAGGCCACCTGGCCAGCAGCGTCCGGCCGACGCGGCAGGTCGACCACGACGAGGTCATGGGCTCTCCGACCGGCCGCGAGCACTGACTCCATCGCCTGCGGGGTGACCGTGTGGACCTCGCCGCGGTCCCACGACAGCACGCCCAGTCCTGACATGCGGGGAAGCGCCGAGGCGAGCGCGGGCGCGGGCAGCCGCCCTCGGGTGGCCGAGAGGTCCGGCCAGCGAAGGCCCTGGTCACCCTCGCCACCGAGCACCATGTCGATGCCCCCGCCGAGCGGATCGCCATCGACGAGAAGGGCGCGGCAGTCACGTCGCACGGCACTCAGCGCCAGCGCCGCTGCCAGCGTCGTGGCTCCCGCACCGCCCCGCCCTCCGATGACCGCCACGAGCGGCGCTGCAGCCGGCCCACCCTCGGCAGCGTCGGCGAACGCCTCCGCGAGCCACGCCGCGCCGTCGGGGAGGAACACGACGTGCTCGGCGCCCAGCTCAACGGCGAGCTGCCACACACCGGCGTCATCGAGATCGTCGCCGAGCAGCACGACCCCGGACCGGCGGGGCAGTCGCTGACGAAGGGCGCCCTCGAGCTGGTCGCGGCCGACCACGACGAGCGGAGCACCGGCCCAGGAACGCCGCGCCGAGCCGGCGTCAGCGGCGACCTCGAGGTCGGCACCGACGGCGCCGGCGAGTCCCAGCAGCTCGTCCAACAGGCCCGCGTCGGACGTGACGACGAGCGGTCGAAGAGCACTGACAGCCATGGGGTCCTCCGGGAGTTTCGGTCGCACCAGCGCGACCCTGCCCAGGAGGGTGCTGGTGGGGCACGGCTGTCACCAGAGGGTGCGGCGGATCTGTGGATAGTGATGATGCGAAGACCGATACCGCGCCGACCGGTCGATGCGGCCGCAGTGGGTGCCAGTGGGTGCCAGTGGGTGCCCGCCAGGTCCACAGCAGGCCCGGCGCCAGCGAGACGACCGCTGACGAGGGCCGGGCAGCGGACGACCCCCGACCGGGGGGGTGGCCGGGGGTCGTCACGCTGGAGCCCTGCTCCGGGGGGGTTGAGCAGGGCCCGATCCGGAAGAGCGCGGTGAACTGCGCTCTGCGCGGTCTGTCCCCGCTGCCCGAGGGCCTAAACCTGTCAGTTGCAGCCAGCACCAGCTCACCCGGTTAGGTTCGCCCCGTGACCCGCGCCGCCGCCTTCTTCGACCTCGACAAGACCGTGATCGCCAAGAGCTCCACGCTGGCCTTCGGCAAGCACTTCTACCGCGGTGGGCTGGTGAACCGGCGGGCCGTCCTCAAGAGCTCCTTCGCGCAGTTCGTGTACCTACTGCAGGGCGCAGACGCGGACTCGATGGACAAGATGCGGGACTACCTCAAGGCCCTGTGCGCCGGGTGGGACGTGCAGCAGGTGCACGACATCGTGGCCGAGACGCTCCACGAGCTCATCGAGCCGATGGTCTACGAGGAGGCGGTCGCGCTGTTCGCCGAGCACCGGGCAGCCGGGCGCGAAGTGGTGCTGGTGAGCTCATCCGGCGAGGAGGTCGTCGGGCCGATCGGCGAGATGCTCGGCGTGGACCGGATCATCGCGACCAGGATGGTCGTCGAGGACGGGAAGTACACGGGAGACATCGCTTTTTACTGCTACGGCGAGGGCAAGGCGGTCGCGATCCGGGACCTCGCGCAGACCAGCGGCCTCGACCTGGCGGACTGCTACGCCTACAGCGACTCGGCCACCGACGCCCCGATGCTGGCGGCGGTCGGGCACCCGTTTGCCGTGAACCCGGACAAGTCGCTGCGCAAGTCGGCGACCGAGCAGGGCTGGCCGGTGCTCACCTTCCGGCGCCCGGTGCGGGTGCGCGATCGGATGCCGTCGATGAGCCCGCCGCCGCGGGCGGTCGGCGTCACTGCGACGGTCCTGGCCGGCCTGGTGGCCGTGGCTTGGGTGGCCGCCCGGCGGTCCCGCAGAGCGCTGTGAGCCACATCACATCTGGGTCTTGCGCCATGTCAGATCTCGGCGTACAAAGACATCACGGACCACCGCCAGCGAGCGGACTTGTTCCCTTCGACGGCGGTCCGTGCAAGAGCTCCAAGCACCCACGTGCGACCAGCCGCGAGAGGCACGTCGAGCGGGCCCACCCGCCGTAACCCGAAAGGACCGTCACCGGGCCCGGTACGACGAATAGGACAGCATGCTTTGGTAACTCGGAGCCCGTGCATGGCGACGGGGGCGCCCCTACGGGGACGCCCCCGTTCCGTCATTTCTGGGGGCCGACGTGGCGGGCGCCGCCCGCCGATCTCCCCGTGATCAACGCGGGGACTTCCCGCGGTCTCAGCCACGTAGAACCGCGGCCAACCCGGCGTTGATCATGGGGGGTGAGGGGGATTAGGGCAGTCAGCGAAGGCCTAGACCGCGCCGCGCTGGATCGCCTCGCAGACGGCGACACCCTCCCGCGCCCCGAGCGCGATGGCCTGCG
>JBKKBU010000491.1:0-4856 GCA_046713755.1 Mycobacteriales bacterium | reverse complement strand
CGCCGACGCCGACACCGGGCTGCCGAGCGTCGTCTACCGGCGGCACGGCTACGACTACGGGGTGCTTCGGCTCGCGACGGGTTGACCGCCAGGCTGGTTCCGGGCCGGCTGCCGGGCCGGCTCGGGCTGGCCCTGGGCTGATCCGTCGGGAGCGCCCGGCCCACTCAAGCGGCGACGCGCCGCCTGGGTGAGCGACGTGTGACCACGTGCGCGTCGCTTGTCGTGACATGCTCTCCCTTGGTGCACCCGCCGCGCCCTGCCTCAGGAGGCCCTTGTGACCGACCAGCCCGACGTGGGTCTTGTCGCTGACGCCGCCGCTGCGACCCCACCGCTGGGGAGTCTGTCTGTCGAGCCGATCCGTGTGCTGGTCGTCGACGACCACGCGCTGTTCCGGCGCGGCCTGCAGATGGTGCTCGAGCAGGAGCCGGACATCGAGGTGGTCGGGGAGGCCTCGGACGGCGCCGAGGCCGTGGAGAGTGCGGCCGAGACCCTGCCCGACATCGTGCTGATGGACGTCCGGATGCCCAAGCGCGGCGGCATCGACGCCTGCACCATGATCCACGAGACGGTCCCGTCGGCGAAGATCATCATGCTGACGATCTCCGACGAGGAGGCCGACCTCTACGACGCCATCAAGGCCGGTGCGATGGGCTACCTGCTCAAGGAGATCTCCATCGAGGAGGTCGCCTCGGCGATCCGTGCAGTCCACGGCGGCCAGTCGCTCATCAGCCCGTCGATGGCTTCCAAGCTGCTCACCGAGTTCGCGGCCATGGTCAAGCGCACCGACGACCGCCAGCAGGTCCCCACTCCCCGGCTCACCGACCGCGAGATGGAGGTCCTCAAGCTCGTCGCCAAGGGCCTCAACAACCGCGACATCGCCAAGCAGCTGTTCATCTCCGAGAACACCGTGAAGAACCACATCCGCAACATCCTCGAGAAGCTGCAGCTGCACTCCCGGATGGAAGCCGTGGTCTACGCGGTGCGCGAGAAGCTGCTCGAGATCACCTGACGCTGGCGTAGAGCACCAGATCCGCCCGGGCGTCCTCGCGGACCCCCGGGCGGGCCTGCTTCAGGACTCCCTCGCGCTCGAAGCCGGCCTTCTCGGCAGCGCGCAGCGAGCCGGTGTTGCGGGGGTCGGCGAGCAGCTCGACGCGCGCCAGGCCGAGGACGTCATGGCCCCAGTCGGCGTGCAGCCGTGCGGCCCGGCCGGCGACGCCCCGCCCCCTTGCCCACGGCGCCACCCAGTAGCCCACCTCGCCGACGCCGTGCACGCGCAATTCCAGCTTCAGCCCGACCGCGCCGAGCAGCTCCCCGGTCGCGGCGTCGGTGACCGCGGCGTTGGCCGCCTCGCCGTCGGCCCATTGCTGCGGGACCAGCTGCTCGACGTAGTGCGCCCCGTCGGCCGGGGTGTAGGGGGCCGGCACCGGCAGCCACCGTGCCGTCTCCGGGTCGTCGCAGGCCCGGGCCACGTCGGGCCCGTCTGCCGGCCGCCACGAGCGCAGCGCCACGACGCCGTCCGACACCCCGGCGTACGACGGAAGGGCTCGGGTGTCCCCCTCGGGGTCGCCCGGTAGGCGGGCGCCGACCCAGCAGTCGACCCGCGACCCCCGGTCGTCCAGGCCACCGCGCAGGAGGCCCTCCATCGTGAAGCCGGCCTTCTCGGCGACCCGGCGCGACGCCCAGTTGTCGACGTGCGCACGCCACTCGACCCGCTGCGCCCCCAGCTCGGCGAACGCCCATCGGGACGCCGTAGCCAGGCACTCGCTCATCAGGCCCCTGCCGCGGGCCTGCGGCGCGGTCTGGAACGCCGCCTCCCAGGTGCCGGGCTCGCGGGCCCGGAGCGCCATGCCGGCCAGCACGTCGCCGGTAGTGCTGTCGCAGACGGCCCAGCTCGCCGCCCGGCCGTCCGCCCACCGGTCCGCGGTGTTGGAGACGAACGTCGCGGCGTGCTGGGCGGTGTAGGGCGAGGGGACCGTCGTGAAGCGCACCGCCTCCGGGTCCGAGCACATCGCGACCAGCGCAGGCTCGTCACCGCCCTGCCACGCACGCAGGTGCCAGCGGCCGGCGGTGATCTCGACGGGGTCCACGCAGGGAGTCTGCCGGGCACCGGCTCGGGGCGCGAGGCGTTTCCCGGAGGGCGGTTGCGCCTACGATGCGCTTTCAGCGGGCGACACCCGTTCGACGAGTTGGGGAGAACGACGCGTGGTCCTTTCGAAGATCCTCCGTGCCGGCGAGGGCAAGACCCTCCGCCGGCTCAAGAGCATCGCCGACGCGGTGAACTCGATCGAAGCCGACATCGTCAAGCTCACCGATGCCGAGCTCCGCGCCGAGACCGACATCTTCCGCAAGCGCATCGCGGACGGCGAGACCATCGACGACCTGCTCGTCGAGGCCTTCGCGGTCGGCCGTGAAGCCGCCAAGCGCACCCTCGGTCAGCGGCACTTCGACGTCCAGGTGATGGGCGGGGCCGCCCTCCACCTCGGCAACATCGCGGAGATGCGCACCGGTGAGGGCAAGACCCTGACGTGCACCCTTCCGGCGTACCTCAACGCCCTCGAGGGCAAGGGTGTGCACGTCGTCACCGTCAACGACTACCTCGCCCAGCGCGACTCCGAGTGGATGGGTCGGGTCCACAAGTTCCTGGGTCTGAGCGTCGGCGTGATCCTCGCCAACGAGCGACCCGACCAGCGTCGCCCGAACTACCTCAAGGACATCACCTACGGCACCAACAACGAGTTCGGCTTCGACTACCTGCGCGACAACATGGCGTGGTCCAACGAGGAGCTCGTCCAGCGCGGTCATCACTACGCCGTCGTCGACGAGGTCGACTCGATCCTCATCGACGAGGCCCGCACGCCGCTGATCATCAGCGGACCGGCCGATCAGGCGACCCGCTGGTACACCGAGTTCGCGCGGATCATCCCGAAGCTCGTGCGCGATGTGGACTACGAGGTCGACGAGAAGAAGCGCACCGTCGGCATCATGGAGAGCGGTGTCGAGAAGGTGGAGGATCAGCTCGGGATCGAGAACCTCTACGAGTCGGTCAACACCCCGCTGGTGGGCTACCTCAACAACGCGCTGAAGGCCAAGGAGCTCTACAAGAAGGACAAGGAATACGTCGTCATCGACGGCGAGGTCCTCATCGTGGACGAGCACACGGGTCGCGTGCTCGCCGGGCGCCGCTACAACGAGGGCATGCACCAGGCCATCGAGGCCAAGGAGAACGTCAAGATCAAGGACGAGAACCAGACGCTCGCCACGATCACGCTGCAGAACTACTTCCGCCTCTACGGGAAGCTGTCCGGGATGACCGGCACGGCGTCGACCGAGGCCGCGGAGTTCTCCCAGACCTACAAGCTCGGCGTCGTGGAGATCCCGACCAACCGCGACCCGCAGCGCATCGACGAGGCCGACGTCGTCTACAAGAGCGAGCTCGCGAAGTTCGAGGCGGTCGTCGAGGACATCGCCACCAAGCACGAAGCCGGTCAGCCGGTGCTGGTCGGCACCGTCTCGGTGGAGAAGTCGGAGTACCTGTCCGGCATGCTGCGCAAGCGCGGCATCCCGCACGAGGTCCTCAACGCCAAGCAGCACGATCGCGAGGCGATCATCGTCGCCCAAGCCGGCCGCAAGGGCGCCGTGACCGTCGCGACCAACATGGCCGGGCGCGGCACCGACATCATGCTCGGCGGCAACCCCGAGCACATCGCTGCTGCCGCGCTGCGCGCCCGTGGGCTGTCACCCGTCGACACGCCCGACGACTACGAAGCCGGCTGGCCCGCGGCGCTCGCCACCGCTGAGCAGTCGGTGAAGAGCGAGCACGAGGAGGTCGTCGCGGCCGGCGGTCTCTACGTGCTGGGTACCGAGCGCCACGAGTCGCGGCGCATCGACAACCAGCTGCGCGGCCGCTCCGGCCGACAGGGCGACCCCGGGCTGTCGCGGTTCTACCTCTCGCTCGGTGACGACCTCATGCGGCTGTTCAACGCCGGTGCCGTCGAGATGATCATGGATCGGCTCAACATCCCGGACGACGTCCCGATCGAGTCGAAGATGGTGTCCCGAGCGATCCGCTCGGCCCAGAGCCAGGTCGAGGCGCAGAACTTCGAGATCCGCAAGAACGTCCTCAAGTACGACGAGGTGCTCAACCGTCAGCGCACCGTCATCTACGACGAGCGCCGCCGCGTCCTCAACGGCGCCGACCTGCACGAGCAGGTCCGCCACATGCTCGACGACGTCGTCGAGGGCTATGTCCTGTCCGCGACCGCCGAGGGCTACCCCGAGGAGTGGGACCTCGACCAGCTGTGGACGGCGCTCAAGACGCTCTACCCGGTCGGGATCCCGCTCGAGGAGGTCGAGGAGGACCGCAGCTCGCTCTCCCCTGAGCTGCTCGTCGCCGAGCTCAAGGCCGATGCCCAAGACGCCTACGACCGTCGTGAGTCGGGACTCGGCATCGCGCCGTCGGGAGAGGCCGTGATGCGCGAGCTGGAGCGGCGGGTCGTGCTGTCGGTCATGGACCGCAAGTGGCGTGAGCACCTCTACGAGATGGACTACCTCCAAGAGGGCATCGGACTCCGCGCGATGGGTCAGCGCGACCCGCTGGTCGAGTACCAGCGCGAGGGCTTCGACATGTTCGGCTCGATGATGGAAGCCATCAAGGAGGAGTCGGTTGGCTTCCTGTTCAACGTCGAGGTCCAGGTCGATGAGCCGGTGGAGCACCCGGTCGAGGACCTGGTCGCCACCGGACCTGGTGAGCAGCCCGGCGAGGTGCTCGTCGAGCACCTGCAGCCGGAGGCAGGCCAGGGCGGGCCGGCCGCCTCGGCGGCACCCCCGGCGCTCGCCGGCGCGACGCTGACCCCTGC
>JBKKBU010000490.1:0-8356 GCA_046713755.1 Mycobacteriales bacterium | reverse complement strand
CCGTCGCACCACTACCTCGCCGCCTACCGCTGGCTGGCAGCCGATTTTGGCGCGGACGCGGTGGTCCACCTCGGCAAGCACGGGACGCTGGAATGGCTGCCTGGCAAGGGACTCGGGCTCTCCGCGTCGTGCTCGAGCGACGCGGTCCTCGGCGACCTGCCGCTGTTCTACCCCTTCATCGTCAACGACCCGGGCGAGGGCACCCAGGCCAAACGACGTGGCCACGCGACAGTGGTGGACCACCTGGTCCCGCCGATGGCACGAGCCGAGACGTACGACGAGATGGCCCGTCTCGAGCACCTGCTCGACGAGTACGCCACCGTCGTGGCCCTCGACCCGGCAAAGATCCCGGTGCTGCAGGCCCAGATCTGGGAGGTCGTGACGGCCGCCCAGCTGCACCACGACCTGCACGTGTCCGACGAGCCAGGGCAGGCCGAGTTCGACGACTTCGTGCTGCACCTCGACGGCTACCTGTGCGAGGTCAAGGACGTCCTCATCCGGGACGGCCTGCACATCCTGGGGCAGCCTCCCGTCGACGACTCCCTCATCAACCTGGTCCTGGGCATCCTGCGGGCGCAGCAGACCTGGGGCGGCGCCACCGGCGCGGTGCCCGGGCTGCGCCGTGTCCTCGGGGAGGCCTACGGGATCGCCGAGGACGACCGGGTCGGCTCGGACCAGCTCGAGACCATGGCGCGAACGCTCGTCGAGGGCGTGGCCGCGCGGGACTGGTCCGGTGCTGACGAGGTCTGCGCGCAGGTGCTCGACCGACCGGTTGCGGGGGCGGTCGCGTCGTTGCGTTTCGCCTGCGAGGAGGTGGTGCCCCGGCTGCGGCGTACGACTGACGAGATCGACAACCTGCTGCACGGGCTGTCCGGCGGCTTCGTCCCCGCCGGCCCGTCCGGCTCACCGACCCGCGGGCTCGTGGGTGTTCTCCCGACCGGCCGCAACTTCTACTCGGTCGACCCCAAGGCGATCCCGTCTCGCAACGCCTGGGACACCGGCCGGCAGCTGGCCGACTCGCTGCTGTCGCGCTACCTGGCTGACCACGGCGAGTACCCGGCCTCGGTCGGCCTCGTGGTGTGGGGCACCTCCGCGATGCGGACTGCCGGCGACGACATCGCCGAGGCCCTGTGGCTGCTGGGGGTCCGGCCGGTGTGGGACCAGGCCTCCCGTCGGGTCACCGGCCTCGAAGTCGTGCCAGCAGTCGAGCTGGGAAGGCCCCGGGTGGACGTCACCCTGCGGATCAGCGGCTTCTTCCGGGACGCCTTCCCGCACGTGGTGGCGCTGCTCGACGAGGCGGTCCGGATGGTCGCGGCCCTCGCCGAGCCGGACAACTTCGTGCACGACCACGTCCAGGCTGACCTGGCCAGCGGCGTCGACGAGCGCCGCGCCACCGCCCGGATCTTCGGCTCGAAGCCGGGTGCTTACGGAGCCGGGTTGCTGCCGCTGATCGACTCGCGCGACTGGAAGACCGACGCCGACCTGGCCGAGGTCTATGCCGTCTGGGGCGGCTACGCCTACGGCAAGGACCTCGACGGTGCACCGGCTCGCCAGGACATGGAGCGGGTCTACACGCGGGTCCGGGTCGCGGCCAAGAACCAGGACACCCGGGAGCACGACATCGTCGACTCCGACGACTACTTCCAGTACCACGGCGGCATGGTCGCGGCGGTGCGAGCACTCACGGGGGAGTCGCCGGCGGCGTACGTCGGCGACAGCGCGATCCCGGACGCGGTCAGGACCCGGACGCTCCAGGAGGAGACACATCGCGTCTTCCGGGCCCGGGTCGTCAACCCGCGCTGGATCGCTGCGATGCAGCGGCACGGCTACAAGGGCGCCTTTGAGATGGCGGCGACGGTGGACTACCTGTTCGGCTACGACGCCACGGCCGGCGTGGTCGACGACTGGATGTACGAGAAGCTGGTCACCTCCTACGTCACCGACGAGACCAACCGCGCCTTCATGAAGAAGAGCAACCCGTGGGCGCTGCGCGGGATCGCCGAGCGGCTGCTCGAGGCCGCCGACCGCGGGCTGTGGGCCGAGCCCACGGGCGAAGCCATCGAGGCGCTCAAGGCGGTCTACCTCGAGACCGAGGGCGATCTCGAGGGGTAGTCGCACGTCACGACAAATCGGGGCGAACGATCCGGGGTTCCCGGCGCTCTGAACCGGTGTGACGACCACTTCACTGCCGCTGCGGGAGGCCGCGATCAGCCAGCCTGACTTCCGTGAGCTCTACGACCGCGACTATCCCCGGGTCGCGGCGTACTGCTTCCAGCTCGTGCGCGACCGTGAGGTAGCGGCCGACCTGGCTCAGGAGGCCTTTGCGCGGCTGTTCGCGCGCTGGCTGTCGGTGCGCGAGCCCAGGGCGTACGTCTTCCACATCGCGACCAACCTGGTCCGTGCGTCGTGGTCGGCGCGGGCCAGGGATGCGCGGGTGCTGCCGATGCTGGCCGGGGAGACCACTGTCGGAGGCATCGACCTCACCGTCCGGGACGCTGTCCAGCGGCTGCCCGAGCGCTACCGCGAGCTTGTCCTGTTGCACTACTACGCCGACCTGACTGTCCCCGACGTCGCCCGCGCGGTGCGCCGACCGGAGGGGTCCGTCAAGCGGATGCTCTCCGAGGCTCGCGGGCTGCTCGCCACCGCTTTGGAGGACTCCCGTGCCTGACTCGATCCCCGGCCTGCCCGACCCCGTCGCGGCGCCGTCGTTCCCCGTTGACGACCAGGGGTACGCCGGATCCCGTGCTGCCGCCACCCGCCGGCGTCGTCGTCAGCTGGCGCTCGCCGGAGGTGGCGCGACGACGCTGTCCGCCATGCTGGTCGGCGCGCTGCTGCTGCCCGGTCCGGGTGGCCCCCAGGTGCTCGGCCCGGCCCAGCCGTCGGTGCCCATCACCGAGCCCAGTGGGACCGCGACCTCGCGCCCGACCCCCCGGCCGGGCTCGCCGACACCTTCCGCTAGCGGGGTGCCTGGACCGCTGGCCACCGTTCTCGGAGCGCTGTCCCGGCCATCGCGCAGTCCCGCGCCGACCGCGTCGCCGCGGCCTGCTATGACACCGTCGCCGGGCAGCCGACCGGCACCGGCCAACCCGGGTGAGCCGATCAGCGGCCCCGAACCGACCGTCACCAGCTACGACGACAGCCGGGCCTGCGACGGCAGCGGCCCGACGGCCGCGAACGGCTGGTGCAGCTACTACGACGGCGAACGTCAAGCGGCCCGCGGCACCGAGGCCGTGCTTGCCGCGGCGGTATGCCGGCGGCCTGGTCAGGGTCCCGGCACGCTGCGGGCCGACGACGGCGAGTATGCGGGTTTCTTCGCAGCGACCCGGTCCGATGGTGTCGTGTGGTCTTGGGCCCACGGCAAGCGCTTCGAGACCGAGCCGCATGCGTTCGCCGTCGCCGAAGGTCGGTGTCTGCGGTTCGCGGTGGTGTGGGACCTCAGCGGCAACGACGGGCAGGCGCTCCCGGCAGGCAGCTACAACGCCGACGCCCGACCCCACCTGTCCGCCGATGGCCCCGCCGGTGCCTACCTGAGCGGGGGATTCGTCTTCACCATCACCTGAGCGAGGCGGCAAGCGTGATCATGGTGCCCGGGCTCGTAGTGCGCTTGGTGATCACGCTTAGTCACAATGTGCCATCTAGAGCCCCCCTGGTCGCGGTCGAGACAAAAAGGGAGTCAGGTCGTTCCGGCGACCGCGCAGGTAGGAGTTCGCGATGGGATCGACGGAGCTGCAACGGGCCGCGAAGGTGTCCGGGATGCGCGGAGACGTGCTGCCCTCCCTGGAGCAGGTGGAGCGACGGCGCTTCGAGCTGTGGCTGGTTTCCACCGGCCTGCTGATCGCGCTGACGATCGCGCTCGGGATCCTCTCGCTGTGGCCGGCTGAGGACATCCGCGCGCTGCTGGTGCGCCCCGCCGTGCGCTACGGGCTGTTCGGGCTCGCCGTCGTGGTGAGTGCTTATTCGGTCGAGAAGGAGTTCAGCCTGCGCCGGCTGTCCCGGTTGCTGATGGACGAACGGCTGCTCACGACTGCGCTGACGAGCCGACTCCACGAGATCTCGACGCTGCTCGATGCCGGCAAGGCGGTCAACTCCACGCTCGATCTCGATCGGGTGCTGTCCTCCATCCTCACCGGCGCGACCGACCTGCTGCCGGCTACCCGTGGCTCCGTCATGCTGCTCGAGGGCGACGAGCTCGTGGTGGCGGCAGAGGCGGGCAACCCGGCGCTGCTCGGCAAGCGGGCGTCCACCGCAGACGGCATCGCCGGGCTGGTGGCCCGCACCCTCGAGCCGATGCTCATCAACGGGCGGGCCAGCGCCACGTCCTTCCCGGGGCTTGGCCCGCGCGACGCCGACGTGCGCAGCTCGCTGTGCGTGCCGCTCATCGAGCGCGGCCTGCTGCTCGGTGTCCTCAACCTCAGCGCGCCCGCGGAGGGCGAGTTCAGTGACTACGACCTGCGGGCAGTGAGCCTGTTCGCCGAGCAGGCAGCGGCTGCGATCGGCAAGGCCCGCCTCTACGAGCAGAGCCGGGTGCAGGCCGAGCAGTTGGCGCACGCCGCCACGCATGACGCCCTGACGGGGCTCGCCAACCGTGCGGCGTTGAGCGCGCGCGCCGCCGAGCGTGGCAACGAGACGCTGCTGTTCCTCGACCTCGACGGCTTCAAGGAGGTCAACGACATGCTCGGTCACCACGTCGGTGACGAGCTGCTCATCGCCGTGGGTCAGCGGCTGACCCGCTGTGTCTCCTCCCGGGACCTGGTGGCCCGCTACGGCGGCGACGAGTTCGCCATCCTGCTCGAAGGCAGCGTCGACTCCTCCACCGCGACCCGGATCGCGGCCCGCGTCCTGGAAGAGCTCCGCGTCCCGGTCGCGGTCGACGGCCGGCACGTGCAGGTCACGGCCAGTGTGGGGGTCGCCATCCCGGGCCGGACTGGTGACCGCCTCGACGTCCTGCTGCAGCACGCGGACCGGGCGCTCTACCGCGCGAAGGCTCGCGGCAAGGCCTGCTGGTGCGTCTACGACCCCGAGATCGACGTCGTGCCGATGACCGGCTCAGGAGCCCACGGCTCCGCCGATGTCGCACCTGCGCTCCCCACGCCGCGCTCCGCCGATCTGCATGTCGTGCCGGTGATGGGCGCCTGACATGGCTGAGCGACGTCCGTTCGGGCGAGCGCCAGCGGTCGCTGCCGCCGCCGGGGTCACGGCACGTGATCGGCTGACGGGGCGCCTGACAGCCGTCGTGGCGGGTCAACCGCCGCGCAGTGCCTCGACCATCGTCGCGCTGCTGGTGCTGCTGGCGGGCGGCCTGGCCCACCTTCCGGCGGCGGCAGCCGCTGCGCTGGCTCCGGCTGTGCTGGTTGTCGTGTTGGCGCCGCTGTGGCTGCCGACGGCGGGCTGGCTGACCGCCGCCGTCGGCGTGGCTCTCCTCAGCACCCCGGTCCCGCCGAGTGGCTCGGGCGCGGCTGCGGCCCTCGCGGTCTTCGCGGGGATGGCCCTGGTCGGCTGCCTCGTCGCGTTGCTGTCGGTCCAGGTCCAGGTCGCCCAGGCGGCTGTCCTGCGGCAGGGCAACGCGCTGGAGGACGCCGCGCGCGCCGCGGTGGCCCACCAGCAGGACCTCAGCTCGCGGCTGGCCTACGCCTCGACCCATGACCGGCTCACTGGACTGCTCGATCGCGAAGCCTTCATCAGCGAGCTCGATGCGCAGCTCGGGACCGGCGCGCCCACCGGCGTTGTGGTGATTGCCCTCGCCGGCTTCGCGGAGGTCAACGAGACGCTGGGCCCCGACGTCGGTGACGAGGTCCTCGCTGCCCTGGCCCGACGCCTCGCGGGTGCCGCCCGGGAGAGTGACCTGGTGGCCCGCCTCGGCGGCGACGTCTTCGCCGTCCTGCTCCCTGGCTTGTCCGCCGACCACGCCGAGCCGGTGGGGACCCGGCTCCACCAGGTCCTCGACGACCCGGTCACCGTCGGCCCGCACACCGTGCCGCTGCGTTCCCGCGCCGGCATCGCCTGCTCCGGCCCCGCCGAGCTGACCTCAGCCGAGGTGCTCCGCCGGGCCGAGCTCACCGCGCGCAGCGCGCTCGCCGGTGGCCCGGTCGGCACCTGGGAGGCCGACCAGGTGCCGCATGGCGCCAGCCGGCTCGAGCTCGAGGCCGACCTGCACCGCGGTCTGCGCGCCGACGAGTTCTACCTGCTCTACCCGCCACTGGTCAGCACCCGCAGCGGGACCAACACGGCCGTGGAGGCGCTGGTCCGCTGGCAGCACCCGGACCGCGGCATGGTCCCCCCGGACGAGTTCATCGGGCTGGCCGAGAGCACCGGGCTCATCGTGCCGCTGGGGCTGCGCGTCCTCGAGATGGCCTGCCTGCAGCTCAAGGAGTGGGCGGCCGGCGGTGCCGCGCTCACCGTCGCCGTCAACGTCTCAGCCCGCCAGCTGCTGGAGAAGGACTTCGTGCTCCGGGTGCGTCACACGTTGTTCAGCTCCGGGATCGACCCGCGGCAGATCGTGCTGGAGCTCACCGAGAGCCTCCTGGTCGACGACAGCGAGGCCGCGGTCGCGGTGTTGTGGCAGTTGCGTGCGCTTGGCGTCCGGCTCGCGATCGACGACTTCGGCACCGGCTACTCCTCGCTTGCACGCCTCGGCGAGATGCCGGTCGACGAGCTGAAGATCGACAAGTCCTTCGTCGACCGGCTCGGCGCCAACCCGCACGACAGCACGGCACTGGTCACCGCAGCGGTAGCCATGGGTCACGGGCTCGGCCTGGAGGTCGTCGCCGAGGGCGTGGAAACCGCCGCCCAGGCCGCTCTTCTGGGATCGGTCGGCTGCGATCTGCTCCAGGGCTACCTCCTAGGCCGCCCGCAGCAGGCTGCTGACATCACCCCCCAGCTGGGCCGTCGGCTGCTGGCCGACAGCTCCGCCATTCCTGGCCCGCGGTTCGCCGTGGAGCCGGTTCCCGCGGCGTCGGCCGACGTCGTCGTACCCGCACTCGTGCCCTCCCTGCGGCCCTCCGGGCCAGCGCGCGGTCCCTTTGCGGTTCGGCGCTCGTCAGCCGGTGGCGGTGCCGGTCACGGCTGATCGGGTGGCCGCTATCGTGAGCGGTGCCAGCGACGGCAGGAGAGGAAGCCGGTGCGAGTCCGGCGCGGTCCCGCCACTGTGATCCGATCGCTCTGATCGGGAGCCAGACACTCACGCCGTCGACCGTTCCACCGGGGCGCGGACCCCGAGGAAGGCTCTCCGCGTGAGCGCGCCGCTCTACCCGTTCTCCGCCGTCGTCGGTCTCGACGACCTTCGCCTCGCCCTGGTCATCAACGCGGTCTCGCCCGCGGTGGGCGGCGTCCTCGTCCGGGGCGAGAAGGGCACCGCCAAGTCCACGGTCGTCCGCGCTCTGGCCGCGCTGCTGCCACCGGTAGCGGTGGTGGTGGGCTGTCGCTTCTCGTGCGACCCCTGCGATGTCGACCCCAGCTGCCCCGACGGACCGCACCACCCCCCTGCGACGACGGATCAGCGGGCCGCCCGGCTCGTGGAGCTGCCGGTCGGAGCCAGCGAGGACCGCCTGGTCGGATCCCTCGACCTCGAGCGGGCGCTCACCACCGGTGTGACGGCGTTCGAGCCGGGACTGCTGGCAGGGGCGCACCGGGGCGTCCTCTACGTCGACGAGGTCAACCTGCTGCACGACCACCTGGTCGACCTGCTCCTCGATGCCGCTGCGTTGGGCACGTCTTACGTCGAGCGTGAGGGTGTGTCGGTCCGTCACGGCGCGCGCTTCCTGCTGGTCGGCACCATGAACCCGGAGGAGGGCGAGCTCCGCCCGCAGCTGCTCGACCGCTTCGGGCTGACCGTCGAGGTGGCCGCCACCCGGGAACCGACCGAGCGCGCTGAGGTCGTCCGCCGCCGGCTGGCCTATGAGGCCGATCCGGCCGGCTTCGCCGCCGACTGGGCAGCCGATGACGAGGCGCTCGCTGCGCGCATCGCCACCGCGCGCGCCCATCTGCCGAAGGTGACGCTCGGCGATCATGCGCTGCGCGAGATCACGACGGTCTGCGCCGCCTTCGACGTCGACGGCCTGCGCGCCGACCTCGTCACGGCGAAGGCCTCGATCGCGCTGGCGGCTTGGGCGGGTCGTGACGAGGTGACGACCGAGGACGTCCGGACCGCGGCCCGTCTCGCGCTGCCGCACCGGCGCCGACGGACGCCCTTCGAGGCGCCCGGCCTCGACGAGCAGCAGCTCGACGCCGCCCTCGACTCCGTCCCCCCCGACGACCCCGACCCCGACCCCGACCCCGACGGCCCCGACGCGACCGACCCATCGCCTCCCCCCGCTGCGTCATCACCGGAGGTCCCTGACCCCGGCGCTACGTCATCACC
>JBKKBU010000489.1:0-6110 GCA_046713755.1 Mycobacteriales bacterium | reverse complement strand
TCTCGTAGTGATCATCGTCGACACCCATGTCATCTCGGAGCTGATGCGGCCGGTACCGGAGTCCTACGTGCTCTCGTGGATCGGCGCGCAGGATGTCACCGAGCTGCACGTCACCGCGATCACGCTCGCGGAGATCGCCTACGGGGTCGAACGCCTCCCGGGCGGTCGCCGCAAGGCCATGATCAGATCGGCGGCACAAGCGGCGATCACTGCCTTCCGCGGACGAGCGATCCCGTTCGACGAAGCAGCGGTTCCCCACTACGCGCGGATCGTCAGCGAGCGTGAGCGTGGCGGACGACGGGTGGAGAGCTTCGACGGCCAGATCGCCGCCATCTGCGCCGTACACGGGGCAGCCCTCGCGATGCGCAACACCAAGGACTTCGACGGAATGGGCCTCACCGTGATAAACCCGTGGCAGCCCGAATGAGTGATGCCCGGCGACTGGTCGACAAGCTGTGGTCGTACTTCATGTGTTGCGCGACGACGGGGTCTCGACGATCTAGACACCGAGCAGTTGACCTTCCTGCTGTTGTTGAAGATGGCGCGCCCGTCCGCGTGGGTCGTGCGCACGCCTGGGCCATCGGTCAGCTCTGATCAGTGGCGAGGGAGCCGTACCACCCGTGAGAAGAACCCCTCGATCTCCTTGACGACCTGCAGGAACTCGTCGAGGTCGACCGGCTTGTTGATGTAGAGGTTCGCGTGCAGGTCATAGGCGGTCGCGATGTCAGTGGCCGAGGTGGACGTCGTGAGGATGACCACGGGGATCGCCCGCAGCAGCGGATCCTGCTTGAGGTCGGCGAGGACCTCCCGGCCGTCCTTGCGCGGCAGGTTGAGGTCCAGCAGCACCAGGTCAGGTCGCGCCGCATCGTCGTACGGCGGTTGCCGTCGCAGGTAGGCCATCGCCTCGACGCCGTCCTTGACCACCTTCAGGCTGTTGCGCAGCGGACTCTCACGCAGCGCCTCCATCATGAGTACGACGTCCCCGGAGTCGTCGTCCACCAGCAGGATCTCGAGTTGGCGGACCGGCTCAGCCATGCCGTTCCTCGACAGCATGCGGAACGGTCCAGAAGAACGTCGTCCCCTCGCCGGGCTCAGAGGTGAACCAGATGCGGCCGCCCATCTGCTCGACGATCTTCTTGCAGATGGCCAAGCCGATGCCGGTTCCCGGGTACTCCTCCCGGGTGTGCAGTCGCTGGAACACCGAGAACACCCGGTCGGCGTACTGGGGGTCAATCCCGATGCCGTTGTCTGCGACGGAGAACACCCACTCGGCGTCGTGTCGCAGCACGCCGACGGCGATCAGCGGAGGCTTTCCACCGCTGAACTTCAGCGAGTTGGCGATCAGGTTCTGGAACAGCTGCAGGACCCGGGCGGACTCACCGATGACGGTGGGCAGCGCCGGGTCCACCGTCACCACCGCGTGGCTCTGCTCGATCGCCGTGGCGAGGTTGTCGAGGGCCCGCTTGACGACGCGCTGGCAGTCGACCTCAGCCACTTCCGAGCCGCTCTGGCCCAGCCTGGCAAAGGCAAGCAGGTCGTCGATGAGCTGCTGCATACGCAACACCCCGTCCACGACGTAGCCGATGTAGACATCCGCGTCGGCGTCGAGCTGACCGGCATACCTGCGGGACAGCAGCTGGCAGAAGCTGCCGATCTTGCGCAACGGCTCCTGCAGGTCGTGCGAGGCGACGTAGGCGAACTGCTCCAGCTCGGAGTTGGAGTTGATCAGCTCGCTCGACCTGGCCTGCAGCGCCACCTCGGCCAGTGATCGCTGGGTGATCTCGCCGCGCAGAGCCGTGTTGGCCCGCTCGACGTTCGCCCGCTCGGCGTCGAAGTCGTCGAGGATGTTGAGGATGGCGCGTTGGGTGTCGTTGAGCCGCTCCTTCTCCGCCATGAAGTCTTCCAGGATGTTGAGGATCGCCTGCGTCAGGCCACGGGCGTCCTGCGCTGCCCGGCGCTGCGACGTGACGTCACGCGAGATGGACGCGACGCCGACGATGCCGCCGATGGCATCCACCATCGCCGAGAGCGTGAGCGAGACATCGACGGAAGTGCCGTCCTTGCGGATGCGACGCGTCTCGTAGCCCTCGATGAGCTCCCCGTGGGCAGTTCGGCTGTGCAGCTGCTCCTCGTCGCCCCACAGCTCCTCGGCGACCAGCTTGCGCAGGTGGCCTCCGATGATCTCGTCAGCGGTGTAACCGTAGAGCCGTTCGGCACCCGGGTTCCAGCTCGTGATCACACCCTCGGGGCTCTGGCTCACGACCGCGTCCTGTGACGACCGCACAATCGCTGCCAGCTGCGCCGAGGCTTCATAGGACCGCCGCCGCTCGGTGATGTCACGCACGGCCGCGAGCACCTGCGGGCCACTGTCGGTTTGCAGCACGGACAACGAGATCTCGGCGGGGAAGGTGCCGCCGTTCTTGTGCCGGGCTGCAAGCTCCATCCCCTCGCCCATCGGTCGCGGCCTGGCGGCCGCCAGGTAGTGCGCGCGATGTCCGGGATGGATGCTGCGGGCGCCCTCTGGGACAAGCAGCTCCAGCGGCTGCCCGACCAGCTCATCCCGGGAGTAGCCGAACAGTGCCTCGGCCCGGCCGTTGAGCAAAGCAATCCGCCCGTCGGGCCACACTCCGACGATGGCATCGGGCGTCGCCTCGAGCAGCGCCAGGAAGCGATCGGTCGATGCTTCCTGCGCCGGCGTCGGTGACGGGCGCTGCACGTCGGACGCCAGGCTCACGGCACCGCCCGGCTCACGAGAAGGGCACCGCATCCGGGAGCTCCAGCTTTCGCAGCTCGACGATCTCCTTCTTGAGCTCGATCATCTTCAGCTCGCGTCCCACCGTGAGGCTCTGGAAGCGCTCGAGCTCGGCCAGTCGCTCCAACTCCTTGGCCTGTTGCTCGGCGATCTCCGCCTGGGCGCGCTTGCGCTCGGTGACGTCCCGGACCGACGCCGACACCAGCACGCCCTCCTCGGTCTGCAGCGGCGAGAGGGCGACGTCGACGGGGAACTCCGAGCCGTCCCTACGCCGCGCCGTGAGCTCGAGACCGGCGCCCATCGTGCGGGTCTGGGGGTCGGCGTAATAAGAGCCGCGCAGCCCGGGGTGCCGCCCGCGGATCTTGTCGGGCATGAGCACCTCGATCGGCTCGCCGAGGATCTCCGCACGCTCGTAGCCGAACAGCGTCTCGGTCTGTCGGTTGACGAGGCGGATGAGGCCATCGCTGTCGACGACGACGATGGCGTCGGGGGCGCTCTCGAGCAGGCCCTGGAACTTCGCCTCGGCCTGCTTCTGGGCGGTGACGTCGCGGGCGGCGGCGAACACCCCCAGCGCGTTGCCGGCCGTGTCCTTGTACACCGAGGCGTTGTAGAGGACGTCGGTCTGCTGGCCGTCGGTGTGCCGGATGGTCAATGGGTAGTCGGTGACCGACCCTTCGGCGAACACCTGCTGGTAGCCCTGGCGAGCCATGTCCGGCTCCGTGAAGTAGTCCGAGAAGTCCGCCCCGATCAGTTCGTCCCGCCCAACGCCGGTGACCTTCATGGTGGCCTCGTTGACGTCGGTGATCTTGCCCTCCGGGCTGATCGTGACCAGCGGGTCAAGACTCGCCTCGATCAGGCTCCGGGCGTACTGGGTGGCCGCTCGGCTCTGCGCCTCGGCCTGCAGCCGCTCCGTGATGTCGCGCGAGATCGACGAGGCCCCGACGACGACGCCAGCTGCGTCGCGCATCGCCGAGACGGTCAACGAAACGGCGACCTCCGACCCGTCCTTGCGGACCCGGACCGTCTCGTAGTGCTCGACGCGGTCGCCCGCCTGGATCCGGGCAAGGATTTCGGGCAGCTCGTCGGACCGGTCAGGATGGACCAGCACCGAGATGTGTTGGCCGACGATCTCGCCGGCGGAGTAGCCGAACATCCGCTCCGCCGCCGGGTTCCAGCTCGTGATCACTCCGGCCAGGGACTTGCTCAGGATCGCATCCTCCGACGACTCGACGATCGAGGCGAGCAGGGCCATGGAACCGTCGCTCCAACCAGGGGGACCGACGACGATCGACGTCATGGGAGGTTCCGCTGCTCGGGCGAAGCCGTACGAAGGTCCGGCGTCCGAGGGCGGTCTATTCCTGGGACAGGGCCCGGCGCGTAGATGAGCGTACGGTCCGGCGTCGGCCTGCCGAACAGGTAGCCCTGGCCGAACTGGCAGCCAAGCGCCAGCAGTCGCTCGACGTGGTCCTCGGTCTCGACGCCCTCCGCCACGACGCCGAGTCGGAGCGCCCGGCCGAGCGAGATGATCGCATCGACGATGGCCGTGTCCTGCTCGTCGACACCCAGTCCGTCGATGAACGACGTGTCGATCTTGAGGGCGTGGAAGGGGAACCGCTTGAGGTAGGTCAGCGAGGAGTAGCCGGTGCCGAAATCATCCATGTACAGCTTGACGCCAAGCGCTTCGATCTCCAGGAGCTGCGACAGGCTCACCTCCTCATCACTCATCAGCGCCGTCTCCGTGAGCTCCAGTCCAAGGCTGACGGGATCGACCCCGCTCGTCGCCAGCGCGGAACGGACCCGATCCGGGAACGAGGCCTCGCCAAGTTGCCGGGCCGACACGTTCACCGTGACCATCTGGTGGGCGCCGGGTCCTGGGCGGGCTTGCCAGCCGGCCAGCTGTCGGCAGACCGTCTGGAGGACAAAGTCGCCAATCGGGACGACGAGGCCGGTCTCCTCCGCCAACGGCATGAACTCCACCGGCAGCACCAGGCGACCATCCGGGTGCTGCCAGCGCACCAGCGCCTCCGCACCGATCCACTGCCGGGTCGCCAGGTCGACCACCGGTTGGTAGTGGACGACGAACTCGCGGGCAACCAGAGCACGGTGCAGGTCGTTGGAGGTCCGAAGACGACTCTCGGCCCGGTCACGCATCGCGACGTCGAACAACTCCGTGCGCGACCTGCCCCGGTGCTTGGCCCGGTACATCGCGGTGTCCGCGTCCTGGATCAGCTCGCCGGGCGTGACACCAGGCTGGTCACACAGGCCGATGCCGATGCTGGCACTGATCCAGATCTCGGTGTCGCCGATCTCGAAGGGAATGCTCAGAACGGCATGGATCCGGTCGGCGACCTCGGAGGCGGCGAACTCCGACGGCAGGCTCTCGCACAGCACGAGGAACTCGTCGCCCCCGAGGCGCGCGGCGAGGTCGTGGGGACGCAGAGTGCCCTCGATCCGCCGGGACAGCGCGATCAGCAACGCATCGCCCGCGGCATGACCGAGGCTGTCGTTGACCCACTTGAAGCGGTCGAGGTCGATGAACAGGACGCCGATATAACCGGTCCTGCGGTCGAGCTGAGACATCGCGAAGTCCAGCCGGTCCACGAACAGCACCCGATTCGCCAGACCCGTCAACGGGTCGTGCGCGGCGTGGTGACGCGCCGCCACTTCCGCGCGCTTGCGCTCCATCGCGTAGCGCACGGTCCGCCACAGCACGGGTCCGTCCATATCCCGCTTGCTGAGATAGTCCTGCGCCCCGGCCTGGACCGCAGCGAGCGCCGTCAGCTCGTCATCCAGGCCGGTGAGCACGACGACGGCCAGGTCCGGCGCGGCCGAAACGACTCCCGCCACGGTGTCAAGACCCGACGAGTCAGGCAGCGCAAGGTCCAGCAGGACGCAGTCGAAATCGCCACCCGCCAGCCGCTCCCGAGCCTCCGCAAGTCTGACCACGGTCGTGATGCGGCAGGTGCTCCCGGCTACTTCCGACAGCGCGATGCGCACCAGCTCCCCGTCGAGCGGGTCGTCGTCCACCAGGAGCAGGTGCGACGGTGAAAGCGCCTCAGGAACGGTTGCGTCCGGGTCGTCCAACCAGCTGGTCGCGGCCTTCGCGTCCAGCGACCCCCTGGCGTCGCCGCCCCTGGGCCTCGGCGGTGCCGGCGACAGTCCGGTGCCGGTGCCGGGGCCGGGCAGACCGGGTTGCCCCGCCGGCCGGCCAGCGCGCAGATCGAGCCGGCGTGGCCCCCTCACGCCGGTCTCGCCCGTGCACCCCGCGACGAAACCAGCGGCCATGTGCCACATCCATCCAGGACGTACGACGGCGGGCGCTCGATGCAATCGGCGCCCGGATGTCCTCATCACACCA
>JBKKBU010000488.1:0-3997 GCA_046713755.1 Mycobacteriales bacterium | reverse complement strand
TTGTTGCGGGTGATGCCGGCGAACTTCGTCAGACCCGCGACGTCGATCTCGTTGTCGAAGTGGCCGATGTTGCCGACGATCGCCTGGTGCTTCATCTTGGCCATGTCGGCGGCCATGATGATGTCCTTGTTGCCGGTCGTGGTGATGAAGACATCGGCGGTCTCGATGACGTCGTCGAGGGTGGCGACCTGGTAGCCCTGCATCGCTGCCTGCAGCGCGCAGATCGGGTCGATCTCGGTGACGATGACGCGGGCGCCCTGGGCGCGCAGCGACTCGGCGGATCCCTTGCCGACGTCACCGAAGCCGCAGACGACGGCGGTCTTACCGGCAAGCATCACGTCGGTCGCCCGGTTGATGCCGTCGACGAGCGAGTGCCGGCAGCCGTAGAGGTTGTCGAACTTGCTCTTGGTGACGGAGTCGTTGACGTTGATGGCCGGGAACAGCAGGGTGCCGGCCTTGAAGAACTCGTAGAGGCGCATGACGCCAGTGGTGGTCTCCTCGGTGACACCCTTGATGCCGGCGGCGATCTTGGTGAAGCGCTGCGGGTCCTCGGCGAGCGAGCGACGCAGGGTGTCGAGGATGACGACGTATTCCTCGGAGTCGTCCTCGGACGCGCTCGGGACGACGCCGGTGCGCTCGTACTCGACGCCCTTGTGCACCAACAGCGTCACGTCGCCACCGTCATCGAGGATCATGTTGGGCCCGGTGTTGCCGGACCCGTCGGCGGGCCAGGAGACGACCTGCTCTGTGCACCACCAGTACTCCGGCAGCGTCTCGCCCTTCCAGGCGAACACCGGCACGCCGGCCGGCTCGTCGACCGTGCCGTTCGGGCCAACGGCGACGGCAGCCGCCGCGTGGTCCTGGGTGCTGAAGATGTTGCAGGACACCCAGCGGACCTGCGCGCCGAGCTCCACGAGCGTCTCGATGAGCACCGCGGTCTGGATCGTCATGTGCAGCGAGCCGGTGATGCGGGCGCCGGTGAGCGGCTTGGTGGTGCCGAACTCCTTGCGCATCGCCATGAGGCCGGGCATCTCGTGCTCGGCGAGGCGGATCTCCTTGCGACCGAAGTCGGCGAGGGACAGGTCCGCGACCTTGAAGTCCTGCATGTGCTGGTGCTCCTGACTAGAGGTTGAGGAGGTGCTGGTGCTTGTCTTGCTCGAAGGCGAGCCAGTCGTCATCGGGCAGGTCGTCGGGCTTGCGCGGTGTGGTGTCGAACCAGCCGTCGAGGGCGGCCGCCAGCTCCGGCTCGCGGCGCAGCCGCAGGGCGAAGCCGACGTCACCCAGCTCCAGACCGTGGCGGTCGAGGAGCGCGCGCAGGGTGCGCAGCCGCTGCAGCTGCGCCGGGCCGTAGAGCCGATAGCCCGACGCCGACCGCTGCGGCTCCACGAGACCGAGCTGCTCGACGTAACGCAGCATCCGCGCCGACCACCCGGAGGTGCTCGCCGCCTCGTGGATCGTGAGGGTGGCCATCGCCGCAACCTTACCGCGAGACTGTCAGAGTTGTCACGTCAGGTTCGGTAACCCTGACATGACCGTGTCAAGCACCCGCCGTTCCCCGGTGCCGAGATCCACCACGTCGTACGTCGTCGCACTGCTGCGCGTCCACTGCTCGTCGACGACCAGCGTTGCCAGCACCGCGTCGTCGATCCGCACGAGCCGGACCCGGCTGGTGCCGCCGATCTCGAGCGCCAGTCGCCGCGCCACAGCCACCCCGAAGATCGGGCTGGACCCCGTGAACGACAGCGCGTCGGTCACGTGCTCGGCCGCCCCGCGTCGCCAGATCGCCTGCGGACCGACCACTCCCCCGCGCAGCTCCCAGCCGGCGGCCGCCATCGCCAGCCGTACGACGGATCCGCGCGGGTCCACCACGACCTCGAGCTGTCCGCGGGCCACCCCTGTCGTGGCGTCGAACCGGCTCGCGACGTAGCGCCAGCCGAGGGCGTCGACCTCGCTGCTGAAGCTCTCGACAGCGGTCGAGCCGTCGGACAGCTCAACGGTGACGGAGCCGGCGGTCAGCGCTGCTGCTGAATCGCGTCGACGATCGCCGCCCCGTCGGCCTGCGGCGCAAGCAGGTCACTCCGCAGCGCGCGCCGGATCCCGTGGGCGACGCCCGCTCGAATGACGAGGAACAGGATGTAGAAGAAGATCGCCGTGAAGGTGACGGTCAGCAGCGGGCCCGCGATGGATTCGTTCATGCCGGCAGCGTAGGTGTTTTCAGGCCTGCCACGTGGACAGGTAGCGCTGCTGCATCGGCGTGAGAACGTCGAGCTCGACCCCCGCCGCGGTGAGCTTGGTCCGCGCCACGGCCTCGTCGATCGCGGCCGGCACCTCGTGCACCCCTGGCTTGAGCTGCTGGGTGACCAGCCACTCGAGAGTGAGGGCCTGCACGGCGTACGACACGTCCATGACGGCCGCCGGGTGCCCCTCGGCGGCGGCCAGGTTGGCCAGGCGCCCCTCGGCGATCAGCAGCAACCGCCGGCCATCGACCATCACATAGGCATCGACCTGGGGGCGCACCCGGCGGTGCACTTCGACGGCCTGGGCCGCGAGCGCCGCGACGTCGATCTCGACGTCGAAGTGGCCGGCGTTGGCGAGCACCACCCCGTCACGCAGCAGACCGAGGTGCTCCCCGCGAACCACGTCGCGGCTGCCGGTGGAGGTGAGGATGACATCCGCGATCGGCGCGGCCTGCCCCATCGGCAGGACCCGGTGACCGTCGAGCACCGCCTCCAGAGCCCTCGCCGGATCCACCTCGGTCACCACCACGTGGGCGCCGAGGCCGCGGGCGCGGGTCGCGATCCCCGAACCGCACCAGCCGTAACCGGCGACGACGACCGTGGAGCCGGCCAGCAGCACCCCGGTCGAGCGGATCACAGCATCGAGGACGGACTGTCCGGTGCCGTGCCGGTTCGCGACGAGCAACTGGCTCGGGGTGTCGTTGACCGCGACGACCGGCATCTTGAGGGCCCCGTCGGCCTGCATCTGGCGCAACCGGAGCACCCCTGTCGAGGTCTGCTCGCAGCCGGCGCGCACCTTGCGGATCAGCGACGGCCGACCGTGCAGCACCCCCACCAGGTCGCAGCCGTCGTCCAGGACCAGGGTCGGGCCGGCGGCCACGACGGCGGCGAGATGGGCCGTGTAGCCCGCGCGGTCCACCCCGTGCCGTGCATGGACGCCGACGCCGTCGTCGACCAGCGCCGCCGCCACGTCGTCCTGCGTCGACAGCGGGTTGCTGGCGGCAAGGTGGAGCTCAGCCCCCGCCGCCAGGATCGTCCGCGCCAGCGCAGCAGTCTCCGTCGTCACGTGCATGCATGCGGCGACGACGTGGCCGGCAAGCGGCCGCTCGGCTGCGAACCGCTCGCGCAGCAGCGCCAGCACCGGCATCGCGGCTTCGGCATAGGCGATCCGGCGCCGCCCCTGTTCGGCCAGCCCCTGGTCCGCGACGTCGGAAGTTCCCACGACGCGATCGTGCCCTACGGTCAGCGGCGTGCTCGTGACCGACTCGACCGCCTACCTCGGGCCGCTGGCCGCCGAGCTCGGGGTGCAGGTCGTGCCGCTGCACGTCACCCTTGGCGACTGGACCTTCGACGAGCCGGCCGTCGACCCGGCGGAGTTCTACGCGCGACTGGCCGCGTCGGGTCTGACGCCCACGACCTCACAGCCGTCGCCGGGCGAGTTCCTCGCGGCGTTCGACGCCGCCGGCGAGCCGGTCTTGTGCCTCACCTGCAGCGCCGGGCTGTCCGGCACGCACTCCTCCGCCGTCCTTGCCGCATCGATGTCTTCGACCCCCGTGACCGTCATCGACAGCGGCACCATGAGCGGTGGTCTCGCGCTGCTGGTCACGACCGTCGCCCGAGCAGACCTGCCGTACGACGATGCCGTTGCCCTCGCCCGATCGCTGGTCGGCCGGGTGTCCTCGACCTGGTCGTCGGCGTCGGCGGAGCTGCTGAAGGCAGGTGGACGTCTGACGGACCCGGTGCCCGCCGGTCTTCCCGTG
>JBKKBU010000487.1:0-2966 GCA_046713755.1 Mycobacteriales bacterium | reverse complement strand
GTCTGGCCGAGCGCGAGACGGGCTGCGCGCCATACCGCTAGCAGTTCCTCAGGTGCAAGCCCTGAACGCTCTGGCGTGGGGACATCAATCGTGAGCAGGCCGGCTACGCCACGCAAGCATCGCAACCCCCGCAGCAGCGTGCCATCGAGCACCCGCTCGATGTCGTGCGGAGAGTCCATCATCCGGTCATGCTGACAGCCCTTGGCCGAACCCGCGGGGGCATTCGTGTACGGCTAGCCACCCGGCCGGCGCTCTACGGCCCAGTGGTCGACGTCCCGCTACCCCGCAGCCGCCTACACAGGGCTCGGTCATGCCTTTGACGCTACGGGAGCGGCACTTTCCCGCGGTCACTACTCCCCCCTCCACGTGCCAGTGGCTTCCTTCTGCACCTCAGCGACGGATCTTGGCCGGTGCGGTGCGCTTGGGCCAGGATGTCACGATGGGCACTTGGGGCACGGGTTGGTTCGAGAATGACGCCGCTGCCGATTTCGTCGGGGAAGTCGAGGACGCTAGGCCGTCTGCACGCCCAGCCCTGATCGTGGGCCGGCTCCGGTCGATCGCGGGTCAGCGCGGCTACATCGAGGGGTCGGACGCTGACGAGGGGCTGGCCGCCGCGGCGCTGATTGCCTTGGCCGGTGGTGCTGGCGCAGCCGTGGCCAAGGGGGTCACGGCGTCCACTCTGCCCGCGCCGGACGCGGCAACCCTGACGCTCGCAGGCTCCGTCGTCACGCGGCTGTCCTCGCCCGATGAGAACGAGTGGTTCGAGCTTTGGTCCGAGGCGGGCCAGGCCGAGGCTGCTACGGCCAGACTCTCTGAACTGCAGCAGGCCCTCACCGGGGTAGTGCCGGCGGTTGGAGCCGATCCCTGGGCCGCCGTTGCGGCTGGGCCTGAGGCTCGTCCGCCGAAGCGCCGGTGGTGGAGGCGGTGATCATCCGGCGCCCCGGTTCCTGTGGTGCTTCCCAGCCGGACATATGGCACCAACCCTTCTCGGTGCCTAAGCCCGGATCCACCGTTGATCTTGGCGGTCGGGGGGGCGTAGCTGGTCGGGTTGAGTCCTGTTGCTGACCTGGACCCGGACAGGAATGAGCTGCCGGTCTGCCGGCTTCTCCGAGGTCCTGTTGTCGGGGCGGGGGTCGTTGTTCAGCAGCGGAGCGGGATCGCGGTGATGCGGGTTAACGCGAGCAGGACCGGGTCGGCCCAGGTCCAGGAGGCTGGTAGTCGTTGGTGTCGTCGCCGTCCGGTGTGGACGAGCCGGCCGGGCATGGTGAACACCTTGCGGCGCAGCGTCGCGGTGGTGGCCCGTTCCAGGTCGGGGCCGGCGAGCTGGCCGACGGCCCGGCCGAGGTTGTGGGCCATGACGGTCAGCGCGAGCCAGGCGGCGTTGGCCATGAAGTGGCCGGAGGGCAGGTGCGCAAGGCCGGCGCTCTTGAGCTCGGCGATGGACTGCTCGACGACGGCGTGCCGGCGGTGATCGGCCTCGAGTTCGGGCAGCGGCAGGTCCCGGTCGGTGACGAAGGCGTGGTAGTCCCAAGCGGTGAACAGCGCCAGCTGCGAACGGGGCGTCGGGCGGACCCGACGGACGACCAGCCGCACCTGGCGGGCGTGGCGCTTGTCGGCCGCGAACACGGTGAACGCCGTCTCGGCGATGTCCGCGCCGGAGACCTCCGGGGTGCTCAGCCAGTACGGGATCGGCTGCCAGGCATCGTCGGGGATCACGTCGATCGCGGCGCGAGTTCGCTTGTCCTGCCGGGCGGTGATGGAGAACCGGACATCGAACTTGGTCGCGGTGGCCAGCACCGCCTTGGAGTAGAAGGCGCTGTCCGCGCGGACGGTCAGCTGTCCGGTCCCGCCGGCGTTACGGACCCGGCTCACGGTCTCGGTCAGGAACGAGCTCGCGCCGCGGGCCGCGCCGGCGCTGCCGCCGCGGAGCCGGCTCATCAGCACCTGCCCGGTCTGCGCGCACGTTGCCAGCTGCGGGTGGTAGCCGCGGACGCCGGTATAGCCGAACGCGGCGCCCTGCTTGGCCCGGCCGTGGACCTCCACGATCGTGGAGTCCAGATCGATCGTCAGCGGCGCGGTCAGATCCTGCGGGCCAGCCCCCGCGGCCCACAGCCGGGCCAGGAGCTCGCGGCTGATCGCGTCGAGCTGCCGGACGTTGGACCACTTGTGCGCCCGCAGCCACGACCCGACCGTCGACGGCGCCCGAGTCCCGTCGAACAACGAGCCGGCGGCGCCGGCCCGCAGCACCGCGACGTCGTCGATGCTGTCCCCACCGGCCAGCATCGACCCGATCACCGACAGCGCCTTCGCGCCGCTGTTCGCGCCGTGCGTGGCCAGGTGCAGCCGACCGTCGATCAGCCCGGCCAGGTCCAGGCGCTGCGCCAGGACCGCGGCCGGGAGCAGCCCCGCGTTCGGCACCAGATTGCTCTCATCGAAGCTGACCGACACCCGGCTCAGCTCGTGGTTTGCTCGCACTCAGCAAGTGCCCTTCAACCCGGTGGATGTTGGCCCCTCAGCAAGGTCATCGTCCCAGGTAGGAGGGCATTTGCTCATCCGGCAGGCCGCCGACGATCAAGGCGCAGCGGTGGATCCGGGCTTAGCCATGTCGGACACCTGGCTGCGAGACAGCGTCTCGATCCCCAGGGTGCGCACCAACGTCTCGACCCGGCGGGTGCTCACCCCGAGCAGGTAGGCCGTCGCGACGACGCTGATCAGCGCCTGCTCGGCGCGGGTGCGCCTGCCGAGCAGCCAGTCCGGGACGTACGAACCGGTCCGCAGCTTGGGCACCCGCAGCTCCAGGCTGCCCACCCGGGTGTCCCACGGCCAGTCCCGGTAGCCATTGCGACTGTTGACACGCTCGTCGCTGCGCTGGCCGTAGGCGGCGTTGCAGACGGCGTCGGCGTCCGCGCCCATCAACGCCTCGGCGAACGTGCGGACCATCTCGCGCAGCACGTCAGGACTCGCCG
>JBKKBU010000486.1:0-2624 GCA_046713755.1 Mycobacteriales bacterium | reverse complement strand
CCCTCCCGCTGGGGTCCCGGCGGCGAGAGGAAGCAACAGTGGTCGTGCTGTCGATCCTCGTCGGAGTCCTCCTGTTCGCGGTCGTGGCGCGGGTCGTCGGCGCCCTGCGGACGACCCGGCCGACGATCGCGCCCGCTGCACCGGCCGATCCCGCGCGGGCCGTGGCGCTGCCGGACGTGGCCGCGATCCGTGCGCAGGCAGTCGACGACGCCCGGCAGACGCGGGAGCAGGCTGAGGCGGAGGCCACCGAGGTACGACGGGCGGCTGAACTGGTCGCCCGGGAGGCCGCCGATGTGCTCCGGCGCTCAGCGGAGGTCGAGGTGGCCGGACTCCGCGACGAGGCACGTCAGCTGCAGGCCGACGCTTCCCGCCGCGACGCCCGACTGGCCGAGCGGGAGGAGCGCCTTGACGGCGTGCAGGCGGCCGCTGACGTGCGGGCCGCGGAGCTGGCCGCAGCCGCCGTGGCGATCGAGGCCTCCCGTGCCGAGCTCGCGGAGCTGCAGGCCGAGCGGCTGCGCGTGCTGGAGCAGACTGCCGCGCTGTCGCGGGACGAGGCGAAGGCCGAGCTGGTCCGGTCAGTCGAGCAGCAGGCCAAGCGCGAGGCGGCCGTGACCGTGCGCGACATCGAAGCCGAGGCCCGCGAGCTGGGGGAGACGCGGGCCCGCGCCATCGTGGCCGACGCGGTGCAACGGGTGGCCAGCGAGCAGACCGCCGAGTCGGTCGTCACCGTGCTGCAGCTCCCGAGCGACGACATGAAGGGCCGGATCATCGGCCGCGAGGGCCGCAACATCCGGGCCTTCGAGCAGGTGACCGGCGTCAACGTGATCATCGACGACACCCCCGAAGCCGTGCTGCTCTCGTGCTTCGACCCGGTCCGGCGCGAGGTCGGCCGCGTCACCCTGGAGAAGCTCGTCCTCGACGGTCGGATCCATCCGCAGCGGATCGAGGACGCCTACGAGCGCTCGGTCGTCGAGGTGGAGGCGTCCAACCGGCGGGCCGGTGAAGATGCCCTGCTGCAGGTCGGCGTGACCGACGTCCATGACGAGCTGATCGACCTGCTGGGTCGGCTGCGGCTGCGCACCTCCTATGGCCAGAACGTCCTCAAGCACCTCATCGAGACCGCGCACATCGCCGGGATGATGGCCACCGAGCTGCGGATGGATCCGACCCTGGTGAAGCGGGGAGCGTTCTTCCACGACATCGGCAAGGCGCTCACCCATGAGGTCGAGGGCTCGCACGCCCTCATCGGCGCCGACCTCGCCCGCCGCTTCGGGGAGGCTGCCGAGGTCGTGCACGCCATCGAGGCCCACCACAACGAGGTCGCCCCGGAGACGATCGAGGCCGTCCTGACCCAGGCCTCCGACTCCTGCTCCGGCGGTCGGCCCGGGGCCCGACGTGAGTCCCTCGAGACCTACGTGCAGCGGCTGCAGCGGATCGAGGAGATCGCGTCCGGCCGGCCGGGCGTCGACAAGGTCTTCGCGATGCAGGCTGGCAGGGAGGTCCGGGTGATGGTCGTTCCTGAGGAGGTCGATGACCTCGAGGCTCTCGTCCTGGCCCGCGACGTCGCCAAGCAGATCGAGGCGGAGTTGACCTACCCCGGCCAGATCCGGGTCACGGTCGTGCGCGAGACCCGCGCCACCGAGATCGCCCACTGACCCACGTCGTACGCCGCCCGGGTGTCGGAGGCCGCGGGCATGCTGGCCGGGTGCTGGCCCGGATCGCTCTCGTGATGCTGCTGGTGGCCGGGTGTGCCGCGCAGCAGCAAGAGCCCCCGCTGTCGTTCTCTTACCTACCGGTCCCGGCCGGTGCACAGGAGGCCACTGTGGTCCGCCACAGCGATGGGGACACGATCGTCCTGCGCGGCCGGGGGACCGGCCCGCTGCCGGCCCAGCCGACCAAGGTGCGGCTGCTGCTCATCGACACCCCCGAGGTGCATGGCGTCCCCGAGTGCGCCGGGCCGGAGGCGGCGGCACGCCTGGTCGAGCTGATCCCGAAGGGCGCCCTGGTCCGGGTGCAGTCCGATCAGCGAGCGCTCGATCGCTTCGGGCGCATGCTCCTGCACGTCTGGGACAGCAAGGGCACCCACCTCGGGCAGGAGCTGCTGGCAGAGGGCCACGCGCGGGTCCTCGTCGTACGCCCCAACGTCTTGTACCTGGACGAGCTGCGCGCGGCTGAAGCGGTCGGTCGCTTCATGGGCAGGAACGCCTGGGCCTGCCCGGCCCCGCCGGCTCAGTAGACCTTGTTGTCGTAGTCGTCCTGCGCGATGGCGTGCATCAGGTCGCGGTCGACGCCGAAGCGCTCGGTCCGAGCTTGGGCGTGCAGCAGCTCGCCCATGCTGGGCAGGACCGAGCGGTCGACGCGGCCCTGGT
The DNA here is from genome assembly GCA_046713755.1 of Mycobacteriales bacterium. Classification (GTDB taxonomy): domain Bacteria; phylum Actinomycetota; class Actinomycetes; order Mycobacteriales; family SCTD01; genus JAUYQP01. The sequence goes on along the minus strand of JBKKBU010000486.1, from coordinate 255 downwards.
CGCTCCACAGGGCGCTGCGCTTGAGCGCCTTGCCGCAGTGGAAGAAGACCTCCTCGACGGTGACGAGCAGGGCCAACCGGGGGACCCGTCCGGACACGGCCATGGGTTCGAGCACGTCGGGAGCCACGGTGATGGCGGCCGTGCCGTTGACGCGCAGCGTCTCATCGATGCCAGGGACCAGGAAGATCAGGCCCACGGCCGGGTTCTCGAGCACGTTGTGGAACGTGTCCGCGCGGCGGTTGCCCGGCCGCTCCG
>JBKKBU010000485.1:0-6136 GCA_046713755.1 Mycobacteriales bacterium | reverse complement strand
CCGCTTTGCTCACGACCTTCGACACCGTCGTCGACCAGGCCGACAACGCGCAGGCGGCCCCGCAGTCCGGCAGTGGTTACGCCCACTCGATCTCGATCAGCGCCGACGGCACCCGGGCCTACATGGGTACCTGGGACTACGGCACCTACGTCGCCGACACCTCGCGGGTCGCCGACGGCTCGCCGGCGCCGGTCATCCTGCCGATCGGCATCGACAGGCTGGACTACGGCGCCAACGTCCACGGCACCGTGATGCTGCCCGGTCGCCCCTTCGGCGTGATGGTCCAGGAGGACTACGCCAACGCCGGCAACGGCTGCCCGTTCGGACACCTGCGGATGGGCGACTTCACCGACCCGGCGAAGCCGAAGCTGGCGGGGGAGTTCAAGCTCCCGGAGAACGACTGCGAGAAGGGCAAGGCCGCCAACGCGACCTTCACCGCCCACAACCAGACCACCTTCCCGAACCTCGCGCTCCTGACCTGGTACGCCGGGGGCCTGCGCGCGGTCGACGTGAGCGACCCCTACAAGCCGGTCGAGGCCGGGGCCTTCGTGCCGAAGGCGAAGCAGGAAGCGCCGTCACTGCGCGACACCCGCCTGTTCTTCACGGGCAACGCCAACGAGCGCCGGATCGGGTCGATGTGGAGCTACCCCGTCATCCAGGACGGCCTCATCTACGTCGTCGACATCGACCTCGGCCTCTACGTGCTGCGCTACACCGGCAAGCACGCCAAGCAGATCTCCCAGGCGGGCTTCGTCGAGGGCAACTCCTCGCCGGCTCGCTACACCAAGGGTGCGCCGAAGGCGCAGCGGACAGCGGCCGTGCAGGCGGAGATCGACGGACTGCGGGCGCCACGGCTGGTGCGCGACCTGGTGCCTTTGGTCAACCCGACGAACCGCAAGCCGTGGGACTTCGTCTGCTGACGTTGGTGGTCAACCTCTGAGCAGCTGGACCGTCGCATCGACGTCGGCGTGCAGGTCCTGCGGGTCACCACCCGACAGCAGCGAGCGCCACACCGTCGGGTCGTGATGCGCGGCTTTCGTCGACCTCATGAAGGCGCGTACGACGGCCACGAACCGCTCGGGGTCGCTGCGGTGCGGCAGGTGCCCAGCCTTGTCGAGGACTTCGAGGTGGGCTGCCGGCAGCGCCGCCGCGGTGGCCCGGGCGTGCCGCACCGGCAGCATCGGGTCCCGCCCGCCCCAGACCAGCAGGGTCGGAAGGGCCGCCGTCAGGTAGAGCCGGTCGCGGCTGGTGATCGACTGCCCGCGCACGTCGACGACCGAGCGCAACGTCCGCAAGAACGCCCGTCGCGTGTCGCGGTCACGCAGCGCCTTCCAGATGTCCGCGACCTCCTCGACATCGGAGCGCTCCAGCAGGCCGAGTCGGGCCAGCTGGCGGGACGCTGCAAGCACTGGCACGCGGATCGGAGCGTGCACCGACGCCGAGATCGCCATCGACGCGCCGGGCAGGGCGGCGACGCGGAGCACCGGGTTGACCTCGTCGCCCAGACCGCCGCTGGCCACCAGGACGAGCCGTTCGACCAGCTCGGGGTACTGGTAGGCGAACTGGAGGGCGATGCCGCCGCCGAGGCTGTGGCCGACGACCGTCGCGCTGTCGACGCCCAGGAGGACGAGCAGATCGCGCATGCCGTTGGCGAAGCCACCCAGGCTGTAGTCAGCCCGCGGCTTGTCCGAGGCGCCGTGGCCGAGCAGGTCGGGCGCGATCACCGTGTAGTCCTCGGCGAGCCGACCGATCACGTCGGTCCAGGTCTGGCTGGAGTCCCCGATGCCGTGGATGAGCAGCAGGACGGGTCCGTGCCCGGCTCGCAGGAAGGCCCGGCGGTGGCCGTGCACCAGCCGCACCTCACGACGTACCCGAACCGGCTCCCGCACCCCGACAGCCTGCCAGGCCGAGCCGCGGGCAGGTGTTTCGGCCAGGTGTCGCCGCCCTGGCGGCGTGTCCCGGTCTGGGCTGTCACGAGGCTCGCCTACTGTCGGCCGGACCCATGACCGCTGAGCCCACCGCGCTGACCCCAGCCCCGCTGCGTGCGTGGCAGCGGGCTGCCCTGGTGAAGTACCTCCGGCAGGGTCCGCGCGACTTCATGGCCGTGGCCACGCCGGGCGCCGGCAAGACGACGTTCGCGCTGCGGATCGCGGCGGAGCTGCTCGCCACCGGGGTCGTCCAGGCCGTGGCCGTCGTGGCGCCGACCGAGCACCTCAAGGCGCAATGGGCGCAGGCCGCGGCCCAGGTCGGCATCCAGCTCGACCCCACCTTCACCAACGCGATGGGCCAGGCCAGTCGCGACTTCGCGGGTGTCTGCCTCACCTACGCCCAGGTCGCCGCCCACCCCGCGCTGCACCGGGCCCGGACCGAGCGCCGCCGCACCCTGGTGATCCTCGACGAGGTGCACCACGGCGGCGACGCGCTGTCCTGGGGTGACGCGATCCGGGAGTCCTTCGAGCCGGCCACCCGCAGGCTCTGCCTGACCGGCACTCCGTTCCGGTCCGACACCGCGGCGATCCCGTTCGTCCGCTACGAGCGGGGATCCGACGGGATCACCCGGAGCGCGTCGGATCACAGCTACGGCTACGGCGACGCGCTGCGCGACGGCGTCGTACGGCCGGTGCTGTTCCTGGCCTACAGCGGCACCGCGACGTGGCGCACGCGGGCCGGGGAGGAGATCACCGCCACCCTCGGCGAGCCGCTCACGGTCGAGCAGACGGCCGCTGCCTGGCGGACCGCGCTCGACCCCCATGGCGACTGGATGCCGGCGGTCCTGCAGGCGGCCGACCGGCGGCTCGCCCAGTACCGCGCCGGTGGGATGAGTGATGCGGCCGGCATGGTGATCGCCAGCGACCATGCCTCAGCCAAGCTCTACGCCGAGCTGCTCAAGGGCATCACCGGCAAGGCACCGGTCGTGGTGCTCTCGGACGACCCGCGGGCCTCCTCGAAGATCGCGGCCTTCGAGAACTCCGACGACCGCTGGTTGGTCGCGGTGCGGATGGTGTCGGAGGGGGTCGACATCCCACGCCTGGCCGTGGGTGTCTATGCGACGTCGACCCAGACCCCGCTGTTCTTCGCGCAAGCAGTGGGTCGTTTTGTGCGGGCCCGTCGGGCGGGGGAGACCGCGTCGGTGTTCCTGCCGTCGGTCCCGTCGCTCCTGCTGCTTGCGGGCGAGATGGAGAAGGAGCGCGACCACGCGCTCGACGGGCCGGCCCGCGACCAGTTCCTCGCCGACGAGCTGCTCGCGGCGGCCAACCGGGAGCTCGACGAGGGCGAGGAGGAGGCGGCGTTCACCTCACTGCAGGCGTCGGCCCACCTCGACCGGGTGATCTACGACGGCGGCGAGTACGGCACTGGAGCGGCGATCGGGTCCGAGGAGGAAGAGGACTACCTCGGCCTCCCCGGCCTGCTGGCACCCGACCAGGTCCGCGCACTGCTCAGCGCCCGGCAGGCCAAGCAGATCGCGGCGGCCCCGCGGGTCGTGGCGCCGGTCCGCGACGCGACGGCGTACGAGACCCTGCAGCGGTTGCGCAAAGAGCTCAACGGCCTGGTTGGTGCGATGCACCACCGCACCGGCAAGCCGCACGGCGTGATCCACAGCGAGCTCCGGACCGCGTGCGGGGGTCCACCCACGCCGTTGGCCACCGCCGCCCAGCTGGTCGAGCGGATCGATCAGATGCGGTTGTGGGCGCGGGAGTCCGTGCGGCGCTGAGCTCTGGGCGGGAGGCCGCGACTACTCGTGGGCGTCGTCCATGAGGCCGAACATCATCGCCATGACGGCCCCAGCGAGGCCGACGACGCCGCCCAGGACGGCAAGCGGGATCGACTCCGCCACGAACGCGACGCCCAGGATGGCGCTCGACAGGATGAGGATCAGCACCGAGACCCACGAGGTCGTCTTGTGGGTGTGGCCGTCGGCCATCGTGGAGCCTTTCGAAAGGGCGGAGAAGGACTCGTCCATCCTAGGGGGATGGCCCTCCTGTTCTCGCCGCTGACCCTGCGCGGGACCACGCTGCGCAATCGCATCGCGGTCTCCCCGATGTGCCAGTACTCCTCGATCGAGGGCATGCCCTCCGACTGGCACCTCGTCCACCTCGGCGCGCGCGCCGTGGGCGGCGCCGGGCTGGTGCTGACCGAGGCCTCGGCAGTGAGCCCGGAAGGGCGGATCAGCCCGGACGACGCCGGGATCTGGAACGCCGCGCAGGCCGAGGAGTGGGCCCGCGTGGTCCGCTTCGTCCGGTCCCAGGGCGCCGCGGCGGGCGTCCAGCTGGCCCATGCCGGGCGCAAGGCCTCGACGTACCGACCTTGGTCGGAGCACCGGGGCACCGTCCCGATGGACCTGGGCGGCTGGGCGAGCGTCGGCCCCAGCCCGCTGGCCTTCGGCCGCTACGCCGCACCGGTCGCCCTCGACGAGGCGGGCATCGCCCAGGTCGTGGCCGACTTCGTGGCCGCTGCGGTCCGGGCTGACCAGGCGGGCTTCGACGTCATCGAGGTCCACGGTGCCCACGGCTACCTGCTGCACTCGTTCTGCTCGCCGCTCGCCAATGTCAGGACCGATGCCTGGGGTGGGTCCTTCGCGAACCGGGTCCGACTGCCACTGGACGTGGTCGAGGGGATCAGGGCGGTCTGGCCGGACGCCAAGCCGCTGCTCTACCGGGTGTCGGCGCAGGACTGGATCGAGGGCGGCTGGTCACTGGAGGACACGGTGGCGCTCGCGAAGCTGTTGCACGAGCGCGGCGTCGACCTCGTCGACTGCGCGAGCGGGGCGCTCGCACCGGAGCAGGTCATCGACGTGCACCCCGGCTACCAGGTGCCCTTCGCGGCCGCGGTGCGGGCGGCGGGGGTGCCGAGCGGCGCCGTCGGCCTGCTCACCGATGCGGCCCAGTGCGAGCAAGTGCTCGCCGACGGCAGTGCCGATCTGGTCCTCCTGGCCCGCGAGCTGCTGCGCGATCCGTACTTCCCTCTGCGGGCCGCCCATGAGCTGGGTGTCGAAGGCCCTTGGCCGGCCCAGTACGAGCGGGCCCGCTGGTGAGCGTCATCGCGGTCGACGATCCCGCTGACCCCCGGGTCGCCGACTACGTCGGCCTGACCGACGGCGTGCGGCGGATGAAGCACGACCCGGAGTCGGGCTTCTTCATCGCGGAGGGGGAGAAGGTCATCGCCCGGGCCGCGAGCGCCGGCTACCCGGTCCGCTCCCTGCTGCTGTCCCCCCAGCGCCTCGCCGACCTGTCAGCACCGGTAGCGGCACTGCAGTGCCCGACGTACGTCGCGTCGTACGACGTGCTTGAGGCGGTGACCGGGTTCCACGTGCATCGAGGTGCGCTGGCGTCGTTCGGGCGGATTCCTCTGCGCAGCGCGGCTGAGGTCCTCGGCGGCGCCACCAGGGTGCTGGTGATGGAGGCGGTCACCAATCACACCAACCTCGGCACCGTGTTCCGCAGTGCGGCGGCGCTCGGCATCGACGCGGTGCTGCTCAACCCGCAGTCCTGCGACCCGCTCTACCGGCGGACGGTGCGGGTGTCGATGGGGCAGGTCTTCGCGGTGCCCTATGCCTATCTGGAGACTTGGCCCGAGGGGGTCGAGCTGGTGCGGCAGGCCGGCTTCCGGGTGCTGGCCCTGACTCCAGCCGCCGACGCGGTGGCGCTGCAGGACATCGTCGTCGGCCCCGACGAGCGGGTGGCGCTGATGTTCGGCGCGGAAGGACCGGGACTGACCGAGGAGGCGCTCGGTGCCGCCGACGTCCGGGTCCGGATCCCGATGGCCGGCGGCGTCGACTCGCTCAACGTCGCGGCAGCCGCGGCCGTGGCGTGTTGGGTGATCGGCCGACGACCCTGACAGGATGCGGGGTATGAAGCGCGCGCTCTTGCTGCTCCCCGTCCTGCTCCTGCTGCCGGCCTGTGGGGGCGGTGATGCGGCTTCGGCCAAGGAGGCTTTCGTCGTCAAGGCTGAGGCCATCTGTGCGGTCGCCAAAGCCGATCGCGAGAAGCAGGTCCAGCCGACCAGCCCGACCGCCCTGGCCGGCTACGTCGACACCATCGTCGGCATCCTCGAGAAAGCGCAGCTCGACCTGGCGGCGCTCGAGCTGCCAGCCGACGACTCCGCTGCGCTGAAGGCCAAGGTCTTCGACCCGCTCGCC
>JBKKBU010000484.1:0-5653 GCA_046713755.1 Mycobacteriales bacterium | reverse complement strand
GGGCCGAGGAGACCGACGCCGCCAGCATCCTGATCGGTTTGGACCCGGCGAGCCCGGCGACGATGGCATTACTCGACGACGCCACCCGGCTGCTGCGCGGCGCCGGCTACACCGCGTTCGACGGCGGCCCGCCTGACCAGGCCCTGCACAGCGCGGTGGCCGCGCCCTACGCCCACGTCACCGCGCCGCTGCGCCGCCTCGCCGACCGCACGGCGACCGAGGTGTGCTTGGCGGTCTGCGCGGGCCTGCCGGTGCCGGACCACGTACGGGCGCGGCTGCCGGAGCTGCCGGCCGCCATGACGGCCTCCGGCCGGCGGGCTCGTGCCCTCGAGCGCGCGACCGTCGACCTGGCCGAGGCCGTCCTGCTGCGGTCGCGGGTCGGTGAGGTCTTCGACGCGGTCGTGGTCGACGTCGGCGGTCGTCACGACCGGGGTCGAGGCAAGGGCGGCGCGATGGTGCAGCTCACGGATCCGCCGGTGCGGGCCCGCTGTCAGGGCGATGACCTGCCGCTCGGCGAGCGGATCGCGGTCCGCCTGCTCACCGCCGACCCCCTCGCCCGCACGGTGCTGTTCGTGCTCGCCTGACCCGGGACCCACCACCCATGACTCAGGTGATCAACGCCGCATTGGCCGCGGTGGCGGCCGCTCCCAGCGCGGGCTACTTCCCGATGATCAAGGGTCAGGGGGTCAGTGGCGGGGCTGGCGGAGGAGGTGGGGCAGGCGGCGGGCCGGGACGGGTCGGCTGCCCGCGGCAGCAGTCACGAGGTGACCGACGGCGTCCAGGTCGGGCCCGGCCGCAGGTACGACGAGGGCCTCGTGCGCGAGCTCGGTGAGCTCCGGGTCGGAGCCCTGCAGCGCCAGCACGAGAGCGCCGTCGCGGCGGGCGTCGGCGACCCGTTCTAACAGCCCAGGGGCGGCAACCGCGGGGCTCACGACGACGAGGGTCTCGCCCCGGCGGATGGCTTCGAGACGGGACAGGTCCACGGCCAGGTGGGCGGGGGCACCCGGCGGTGGTGCCCACCGCACGAGCGTCGGGGTGAGGGCGGGAACAGCCGACCAGCGGGCCTGGTCGGTGAGGTGCGCGGCGAGGTGCCAGGGCTCGTGGTCGGGGCTGCCGACCAGGAGCAGCCCGCCGGCTTCGTGGTGGCCACCGCGCAGGGCGCGGGCGAACGCCGTGCTGCGCTCGATCCAGCCGGTGCCGGCCAGGGCGCCGCGCAGGCGATCGACAGCCCGGGAGTCCACCGAGGGTGGGTCGGTTAGGAGATCGGCGTGTCGAGCGGGCCGTCCGGCTCGCCGCTCGCGCTCGGCGACGGCTGGGACGACGGCTGGCTCGAGGGCGTGGCCGATGGCGAGCTGCTCGGCTTGCTGCTCGGCGACGAGGTCGGGGAGGGCTTGGCCGACGCGGGCTTGGTGGTGGCCGTCGACTTCGGCGCCGGCTTGGGCGACGACTGCGAGCTCGGGGAGGCGACGGGGAGCGGGATGACGGCGGCGGGGACCTTGGGTCGGCGCGCCGCGTCCTTGAGCAGGGTCACGAGGGCCCGCGCCCGGGCGATCGCGTGCTGCAGCTCGGGGTGGTCGCCGTTGGCGCTGCGGCTGAGCACGTCGGCCTCGCGGGTGAGCAGGTCGATGGCCTGCTGGGCGGCCTCGGGGTCGGTGCCGGCCGCCAAGATGAGCGGAGCCATGGAGGCGTGCAGCTGCGCGGAGGCATCGCCCATCATCTCCGGCGAGGCACCGGCACGCGCCAGCTGGGTGAGCTCACCGAGCGAGCGGGTGACGGAGGCGTTGGTCGTGCTGCTCGGAGAGCCGCCGAGCGTCGGCAGGCTGCCCGACAGGCCCATGAACAGCGCGGCGGCGGCGGCGACCAGCGGGGCAGCGGGCATCAGCCGACGCGTGCGGCTGCGGACGGGCAGGGCCGGTCCGAGGTCGTCGGCACCGACAGCGACCGGGAGTTCGTGGGCGTCGAGCTCACTGATGTTGGCCTGGGAACGACTGTCGAAGTCGCGGACGTCGTTGTCGGTCTGGCCGAGCAGGAAGGCGGCGAAGCGCCCATCGCCCGCCGACACCGCCGTGGCGGCCAGGCTCAGGTCGCGGCGCATCGTGGCGCGCAAGTCGTCGACGTCCTTGAGCAGGGCATCGAGGGCGGCGACCCGCGGCGGGTCGGTGGCGCCCACCTCGGCAAGCACGGCCCGGCGCAGCTCGCAGCCGGGGTAGTCGACCGGCGACACGGGGCCAGAGCCGGGGTAAGGAGTCGGGACTGAGCGCAGCCGACGCAGGGCGCGGCGCGTCGGCGCCTGCTCCTGGCCGTCGTGCTCGTCCACTGTGGTCTCCCGAGTGTCGTGCCGCTGATGGAGTGCTTTCGCCGTGCTGGGCCGTTCTCCTGCCAGCCTGGGCTGTCCGTTTTCGGACAGTTCCGGGCGGGCTTTCGTGGTCTCACCAGACTGTTTCGCCATGCCGTGCCGGGCACCTGCACGCGATGGAGATGATCTCGAGGTGCCCCACGACATCACCGACACCCGTGACGACACCGGAACGGTCGTCGCGACCCCGGCGGACGTCCGTCGGGTGGTGTCGCTGGTGCCGTCGCTCACCGAGGCGGTGGCGGTCACGGCGCGAGGCCTGCTGGTGGGAGTCACCGACTGGTGCAGCCACCCCGCGGACCTCGACGTCGTACGGGTGAAGGGGACCAAGAACCCTGACGTGGCAGCAGTCGTGGCACTGGCTCCGGACCTGGTGATCGCCAATGCCGAGGAGAACCGGGCCGAGGACGTCGACGCCCTGCGCGCTGCCGGGTTGGCCGTGTGGGTGACCTTCCCTCGGACACTTCCGGAGGCGCTGGTCAGCCTGGACCGGGTGCTCACGGTCTGCGGCCTTGACCGGCCGACCTGGCTCGACGAGGCCGACGCCGCCTGGGCCGAGCCCTGGCGGGGTCCGCGGCGGCGGGCCGTGGTCCCGATCTGGCGGCGGCCCTGGATGGCGGTCGGCTCTGGCACCTTCACCGGTGACGTGCTCTCCCGCCTCGGGATCGACAACGTCCTGGCCGACCACCCGGAGCGCTACCCGAAGGTCGACCTGGCGGCCCTTCCGGCGTACGAGCTCGTGGTCCTCCCCGACGAGCCCTATGCGTTCTCGCCGAGCGACGGGCCGGAGTGCTTCACGGCGACGAGTCGCTGCGTGAGCGGCCGGCACCTGACCTGGTACGGCCCGTCGCTGGCGACGGCCCGGTCGGTGCTGGAGTCGCAGCTCGCACCCTGACAGTCTGGTGTCGTGCGCCTCACCCCACTCATCGCAGCCGTGCTGGTCCTCCTGCCGTTGCCGGCGCTGGCCGAGCAGCCCCAGCCGCACATCGATCGCCCGTTCGGCCAGACCCACGAGGCGGTGACGGTGCTCGGCCCGGGCAACAGCGGCTTCGTCAGCGTCGCCGGTCAGGCGCGGGGGAAGGCCGGCGGGCCGGGCGACTATGGGCCGCACATCGACGACCAGCGCGAGCTGTTCTGGAGCGGTGGGTTCAAGCCCGGCGACTTCAGCGTGCCGACGACCGTCGATGAGCCCAGGCCGGGGGTGCGGATCGGGCGCGACCCCGCCGGCGTCCCGATCGGCTCGGGGGACACCTCTGCCGACGTGTGGTGGGGCGCCGGATACGCCGCCGGGCAAGACCGGCTGTTCCTCGCCGACGCCGTGCGGCGCTATGCCCGCGGCACCTACGCCGAGCTGGTCGGCCCGAGCGGGCTGGAGATCGACCGGCAGGCCCGGCAGGTGACCTACAGCACCGAGGAGTACGACGCGATGCTGGCGGCGCTGCCCGCGGAGTCGCAGACCGTCATCCGGGCCTACGCCGAGGGCCTCAACGCCTGGATCAGCGAGGTGCGGGCCGACCCGACGAAGCTGCCCGCTGAGTACGCCCTTTTGACGACGCTGCCCGCGCCGTGGACGGTCACCGACACCCTCGCCGCCGGCGTCCTCATCACGCGGACCGTGGCGTCTGCGGGCGGTGACGAGTTCCGCAACGTCGAGCGGCTCCGGACCCTCGAGGCGGCGCTCGGCCGCCAGGCCGGCCGTGATGCCTTCCTCGACCTGCACTGGACCGATGACCGCAAGGCGCCGGCCACGGTGCCCGCCGCCGACGGGGTGTTCTCCAGCGGGCCCGCTCCATCACGAGCTGTCTTCGATGCTGCCGCCGACCGCGCTCTCGCGCTGCCGCCCGAGCTGGGCCAGGGCATCAGCGCCGGCGTTCCTGCTATTCCCGGTGGCGGCACCCGCGACCCCGACGGGGTGCCCTTGGACGGGGTGGCTCCGACGGCGGCCGCCGTCGCCTTGGGTCCGGCCCAGCAGCTGGTCGCCTGGGCGCGCTCGCTGCGCGGCGGGTCGTACCAAGTGGCGATCGCCCCCTCGCGGACCACCACTGGGGGAGCTCTGCTGGAGAGCGCCCCGCAGCTCGGCTGGTCCTACCCGTCGGTGCTGTGGGAGCTCGAGGTCCATGGAGCCGGCTACGACGCACGCGGGGTCTCCGTCCCCGGTCTGCCGACCGTCGGCATCGGCTACGGCAAGCGGGTCGCCTGGGCGCTGACGACCGGCAACTCCAAGACCATCGACTCCTTCATCGAGACCGTGCGGCCAGCCGGCGGGGGCACGGAGTACCTGCACGGCGGCGTGTGGAAGCCGGCGTCGTGCCGGGACGAGGTGCTGCGCTACCGCCAGGAGGTCGAGGGCGTCCCCGTCGGACTGCCGGTGCAGCAGGAGGTCCTGCAGGTCTGCCGGACCGTGCACGGGCCGGTCGTCAAGACCTCCGACGACGGCACGAAGGCGCGGTCGCTGCAGATCGCCCTGTGGGGGCGCGAGCTCGAGACCGTCAACGGCATCCTGGCCTGGAACCGCGCGTCGAACCTCGCGGAGTTCACGGCCGGCGTCCGCCAGGTCACCTGGAACGAGAACGTGATGTACGCCGACGCCGACGGTCACATCGCCTACTGGCACCCCGGCTTGCACCCCCGCCGGGTGGCCTCGGTCGACCCGCGGCTGCCGCTGCTCGGCGACGGGACCCAGGACTGGCAGGGGATGCGGCCGTTCGCCGAGCTCCCGCAGGTCGTCGACCCGGCACAGGGCTGGCTGACCAACTGGAACGGCAAGCCCGCGAGCGGATGGCAGGACACCTGGGTGGCCGATGCGACCTCGGCCCGGCCGGCGGGCGCAGCCTCTCGGGTACAGGCGCTCCAGGACGCGCTGGCGGCGGACTCGCGCGTCTCCCCGGCGGAGCTCCGTGCCATCGACTACCGGGCCGGGACCGTGGACCACCGGGCCCGCGAGCTGAAGCCGGTCGTCCTGCGGCTGCTCGGCACTGCCGGGTTGTCGCCGAAGCAGCAGGCCGCCCGCGACCTGCTGGCCGGCTGGGACGGCACCGCCTACGGACCCGGCGCCGGCACGTCCGAAGGAGCGCTCACCGACGAGGCCGTGACCGACGGTCCGGCGCCATCGCTGTTCCGCGCCCTGCTGCAGGTCCTCGCGTCGGAGGTTCTGCGCGCGGTGCCGCCCGCGGTCCTCGCCGAGCGCGACGGCTACGCCACCCACGCCTTCGACGCGACGCCCGTCGACAACCTCGTCCTACGGGTCCTCGACCCGACCCGCTCCTCGCTCGCGGCGAACCACGACTACCTCGCCGG
>JBKKBU010000483.1:0-23751 GCA_046713755.1 Mycobacteriales bacterium | reverse complement strand
CCCCCACCCCTGTCCCGGACAATCAAGGAGATCCCCCATGGGCACCGTCGCGCACAACCTCGAGGTCAACGCGCCCGCCGACCAGTGCTACAGCTGGTGGCGTGGCCTGACCAACCTGCCTCAGATCATGCCGGACGTTGAGTCGGTGACAGCGCAGTCCGGCAGCGCTGACCTGACCCACTGGAAGGTCGCCGGCCCGCTCGGCAAGTCCGTCGAGTGGGACGCCAGGATCGTTGAGGACGTGCCGGGCGAGAAGATCGCTTGGGCCACCCTCGACACCGACGCCACCAACGTCAAGAACGCCGGTGCGGTCCGCTTCGACGACCACGGTGCCACCACCGGTGTCGAGGTCTCGCTGGAGTACGACCCGCCGGCCGGCGTCCTCGGCGACGCCGTCGCGAAGATCTTCGCCGATCCGCAGGACAAGGTCGAGCGGGCACTCGAAGCGTTCAAGGCCACCATCGAGATCAGCACGCCCACCAGCTAGACACGGCACGACCCAGGCCGCCCTGTCGCACGAGCAGGGCGGCCTGGTCCATCCCTCAAGGAGGTCGGTCTCGGTGGTCCGCCTGCGGCGAGTCAACTGCGCCGGCCCGGGGCTGACCCGGCGCCGCCGCGGGAAGGGCTTCGTCTACCTCGACGCCGCCGGCCAGCGGGTCACGGACGCCACCACCCTCGCGCGCATCGCCGCCCTCGTCATTCCCCCTGCGTGGGAGGACGTCTGGATCTGCAGCGTCGGGAGCGGTCACATCCAGGCGACCGGGGTGGACGCACGCGGCCGGCGGCAGTACCGCTACCACGACGCGTGGCGGATCCAGCGCGACGTCGCCAAGCACGACCGCATCCTGGACTTCGCGAGCCGGCTGCCGGCGGCGCGCGAGCGGATTGCCGCCGATCTTGCACTCGACGGTCTCCCCCGGGAGCGCGTGTTGGCCTGCGCGGTGCGGCTCATCGACCTGGGGTTCTTCCGCGTCGGCGGCGAGCGCTACGCCGAGGAGAACGACTCCTACGGCCTAGCGACGCTGCTCAAGGAGCACGTCGCGGTCTCACGCGGCGCCGTGACCTTCGCCTTCACCGGCAAGAGCGGCAAGGAGTGGGACACCACCCTGGTCGAGCCTGACGTCGTGGCGGTCGTCTCGGCCCTCAAGCGCCCCCGCGGTGGGGGGCCCGCGCTGCTGGCCTGGAGGTCGGAGGCGGGCGCCTGGGTCGACGTGAAGAGCTCCGACATCAACACCTACCTGCGGTCCGCCACCGGCGGCGACGACACCGCCAAGGACTTCCGGACGTGGGCTGCCACGGTCCTCGCGGCCGCCGGCCTTGCCGTGTCCGCCGAGGCAGCCCACAGCCCGACGGCCCGCAAGCGGGCGGCGGCCCGGGTGGTCCGCGAGGTGGCGGACTACCTGGGCAACACCCCGGCGGTCTGTCGCGCCTCCTACATCGACCCCCGGCTGTTCGACCACTTCGAGGCCGGCCAGACCATCGGGCCGGCCATGGAGGCGCTCGGGGCAGACGCGACCTACGGGATGCCAGCGGTCCAGGGCGCCTTCGAGCTGGCCGTGCTGCAGCTGCTCAAAGACGCTCCGGACGAGCTCAGCAGGACCGGCTGACCGCTGCCGTCGGCGGCCGGTTGGTTCGGCCGCCGGACGCCGCGCCGCATCCGTCGTACCGTCATGGGGTGCTTCGTCCCTCCCTCGTCGGCTGCGCCGTGCTCACGTTGAGCCTCGCGCTGCCCTGGGCGGCTGCCGGGACCGCGACGCAGCGCACCTGGCACGCCGACCAGGCGAAGGTGCCCGCCGCGCAGTCGCCGGGCCGGTCGGGGGCGGGCGTGATCGTGGCGGTGCTGGACAGCTGGGTGGACGGCAGTCACCAGGACTTCGAGGGCAGGGTGCTGCAGGGTGCCGACTGCACCGGCGGTAGCTGCCGCAGCGGGCAGGGCACCGACCAGTGCGACCACGGCACCCACGTGGCGGGGACGGTGGCGTCGTCATCGTTCGGAGTCGCACCGAAGTCGCGCGTCCTGCCGGTGCGGGTGCTGACCTACGACGCCGGCTCCGGTGATTGCGTGGGCAAGCCGGCAGACGTCGCGGCCGGCATCCGCTGGGCGATCACGCAGGGCGCCGACGTGCTCAACCTCTCACTCGGTCCAGATGTGCCCGGGTTGTCGTCGTCGTCCTCGATCCCGACCGCGGTGCAGGAGGCCGCCGACGCCGGCGCGGTCGTCATCTTCTCGGCCGGCAACACCGGCGCGCCGGTGACCGACTCCTACGGCGACAGCGCCGTGATCGTGGCCGCGACCGGACCGTCGGGCGCCCTGGCGTCCTACTCGCAGCGCGGCATCGGCGTCGACCTCGCCGCCCCTGGCGGCGACCCGGCCAACCCGGACGCCTGCTCGCAGTCCGACTGCGTCACCTCGTTGTTCCCCGGCGGCCGCTACGCCGTGGCGGCCGGCACCTCAATGGCTGCGCCCCATGTCGCCGGCATCGCGGCGCTGCTCCTCGCGCAGCAGCCGTCCCGGACCCGGCAGCAGGTGATCGAGCGGCTGCTGTCGACGGCGCGACCGCTGAGCCAGGCCGGATCCGGTCTCGTCGACGCCAGCCGGGCCCTGGGTGTGACGGCGTCCGGCAGCACCAGCTCGCCGACCGCGCGGCCACAGCAGACAACGGCGAAGCCGGTGCCGGTGGTTCGCGGCAACAGCCGGCCGGTCAAGTCGGCCGCACCGGCCGCGACCAAGGCACCCACCAAGCCGCCCACCAAGCCGCCCACCAAGCCGCCCACTGCCACCCCGTCGTCGACCCAGGCGGCGCCTGCATCCATCCCGCCCAGCCAGCCGTCACCGATCGCGGTAGCGCCGGTCCTGCCAACGCAGGAGGTGCCCACCGGGATCGCGGTCCTCGCTGGCGGCCTGGTGCTGGCAGGAGCAGCCTCCGTGGCCATGGTCGGCGCGCGCCCCCGCCGACTCCGCGCAGCGACCGCCGCAGGTCAGGCGTAGCGCGTGATGAAGCCGCGGCGACGGAACGTCCGCAGCATCGCGACGGCGTAGCTGAAGGCGGCCGCCGCCAGCACGACCATCAGCAGCGCTGACGTCACCAGCTCCTGCACCGGGAACCGTCCGCCGTCGACGAGGACCCGAGCGGCCGCGAAGGCGTGCGTCGTAGGCAGCACCAGGGCCACCTGCTGCAGCACCCCGGGTAGCGCCTCGACGGGGAAGAACGTCCCGGACAGCGGCATGATGACGAACAGCACGCCCCAGGCCAGGGCCTCGGCGCCAGAGCCGAAACGCAGCACCAGCCCGATGACGAGCAGGGCGACGAGCCAACCGGCGAGCATCAGCAGCGCGGCGACGAGGACCAGCCCCCAGCCGAGGTCCGTCACGTCGAAGGCGTAGCCGACTGCTGCAGTCGCGGCCACGGCTCCGACGCCTACGACGAGCTTGGCGAGTCCGAACAGCGCTACCCCCGCGATGTACTCCACCTCCCGCACGGGCGTCGCCATCAACGACATGAGGTTGCGCGACCAGGTCTCCTCGAGGAAGCCCGTGGCGAGGGCGATCTGCGCCTGGTACATGACGTGCCACAAGACGATGCCGGCGAGCACGTAGGCCAACGACGAGCCGCGCTGATAGGCGACCGCCAGGGATCCGAAGGTCAGGGCGTCGACGATCGGCCAGAGCAACACGTCGAAGGTGCGGTGCGGCGATCGCTTGACCACCCAGTAGTGGCGGCGGGCCACGGACAGGACCCGGCTGGCGTTCATGAGCGCTCCCCGCGGGCTTCACCAGCGAGGTGCAGGAAGACGCCCTCGAGGTCATCGCGCTCGAAGCGGGCCACGATCGCCGGCGGCGTCCCGTCCGCGACGACCCGGCCGCCGAGGACGAAGACGACCCGCTCGCAGAGCCGCTCGACCTCGCGCATGTCGTGGCTCGTGACGACCAGCGCGGTGCCGGCCTCGTCGCAGAGCTCCCGCAGGCCGGTCCGGACTCGCAGCGCCACATCGGGATCGAGCGAGGCGGTGGGCTCGTCGAGGATGAGCAGCGACGGCCGATGCAGCGTGGCTTTGACGATGCCTACCAATGTCTTCTGCCCGCTCGACAGCTCCGTGCCCATGGCTCGCTCGAGATGTCCGATGCCGAACCGCTCGAGGGCAGGCACGATGCCGGCCCGGCTGGCGCCGTAGAGGTCGGCGTAGAGCTCGAGGAACTCGCGAACTCGCAGACGCTCGGGAAGCGGCAGGTAACCCGCGGCGAAGCCGACGGTCTCCATCGCCTCCGAGCGGTGCTTGGGCAGCCGGTGCCCGCAGACCGTGATCGAGCCGCCGTCCGGCTCCACGACCCCGAGGCACATCAGCAGGGTCGTGGTCTTGCCGGCGCCGTTGGGTCCGAGCACGGCCACCCGCTCGCCGGGCCCCACCACGAGGTCGATGCCATCTACGGCTCGTCCCCTGCGGTAGTCCTTGACCAGGCCGCGCGCTTCCAGGACAGGGATCACTCCCCCACCCTGCCAGGACCGTCCAGTGACTTGTGGCCTCAGCCGATCGCCCGGCGCGCCGCCTCCAGCAGCTGCTCGGCCTGCGCGCGGACGGACGGGTCCTCGAGATCGGTGCCCTGGTCGAAGACCAGCTGCCAGTCGAAGACCTCGCGATCGGGGTTACGCCGGCCGACGACCCGGACTCCGCCGGCCGGTCGCAGCCGGCTGTGGCTCGACCACGCGACGCTGCCGGTGACGCGGGTCCGGATCACCTCCGGCAGCCCACCCGGCTCGGAAAGCACTACCAAGTACGCCGGACCGGTGCCCGCCACGACAGCCGCTCCGTCCGCCAGCACCCGAACCGACAGCGTCGGCGGGACCCAGGTCGCCTTCTCCACCGCGTGCCAGGCCACCAGCTCTTGTCCTGGAAGGACCAGTCCGCGCGCGGTTGCCACGACCGGGCTGCCATCCACGGCAAGAGCCCAGCCGGCCAGACGGTCCCCCTTGCCCACAGTCGCGCGTACGGCGTCAGGGGTTCGGCGGCGGAGCACCCACCCAGACTAGGAGCACTACCGCAGGAGAGTGATCTCCTCGCGGAGCCGTGACATGCCCAGTCGAGCGGCAGCTTCGTCGGCGTCGAGGAGTAGTCGAGCGGCCCGAGCCGAGTCCCCGCTTCGATCGCGCCTCGTCAGCGTCCTAGCGAGGTCGAACCGACTGCGCGCAGCCCAACCATGGGCCCGCAACCGCTCATGCACGTCGAGCCCAACCTCGTGGTGCCGCACTGCATCGTCCGGCCGATCGAGCACGAGGGCCAGCAGACCCAGGTAGCGCTCGACCGCGCCGAAGAAGGCGTTGGGTCCCACGATGACGCAGGCCGAGGTCTGCAGCTCCGGCTCGAACCACCGGTACAGGCTGGTCGCCGACTCGCCGTCCGCGAGCAGCTCAGCCGACTCGGCGAGGACTCCTAGCGTGAACTTCCTCAGAAAGCCCCAGAGCAGCTGCTCCGGTCGACCCACCATGTCTCGCAGCAGCTCGCCACCCTCATCGAGGCGTCCCGCCTCGCACAGGGCGCGAACCAGACCCGCCTGGTACACCGGGATGCCGGGCGTCGCGGCGACGTCCCGTCGGATCGACTCCACCCGCCCGGCCAGACGTCCGAGTTCGCGGTTCACGGGGAACAGCCCGACACTGATGCTTCCCCACAGACTCGGGTCCTTAAAGGTCTTAGACCATGTCAACGCATCGCCGAATCGCACGTCCGCCTCGGCGTAGCGGCCGTCAAGAGCTGCGGCGCCGGCCCGATCAATGTTGCTGAGCAGCAGATGACCAGGAGACCGGGTGGCTGCGGCCAGGTGGGCGTACTCCTCAAGGTGGTGGTCGTAGCCGGTCCGATCAGCCCAGATCAGTGCTGCGGCCATGAGGTTCGTCTGGACGTTGAGGATGACGTCCGTGTCGGGCAGTCCCGTGCAGAGCAAAGCCGCCTCGGCCATCCGCGCCCGGAGTTCCTCCTCCGGGAGCGCGTAGCCCTGCATGGAGGCCATCAGGGCGAGCGCCAAGGCACGGCCGTCCCCCGACTGTCGGGCAGCAGTGATGGACTCTTCGGCAAGGGCGGCCGAACGATCCGGCTGTTCGTTCGTCAGATAGCCACTGAGACGCGCCAGCAACTCGGCGACGAGTGCCCGGCGCTGGGCCGTCGGCGCGGCCTGGCGAAGCGCGGCCACGGCCTCGTCCAAGACTGACACCACCTGGGGGTCAGCGGACATCGGTCCCAGCGAACCGAGCAGGATCACCGCAGCGGCGGCAAGCCGATCCGGATCGCCGCTCTGCCGTGCGAGGTCGCGCGCCGCGAGGCACGAGCGCCGCCTGCGTTCGGCGTCCCCAGCCAGATCGGCCGCGCGCCCGAGAGCGATCAGAATATCCATCCGCGCGACCTGGTGACCGGCGGGATCGGATGTCAGTGCATCGACCGCCCGCTCGTAGAGGTGGATCGCCGCTTCGTAGGCGAGGGCCTCCATCGCCTGCGATGCCGCGCGGCGGCACCAGATGACGATGGTCGTTACGTCGCCGACGGCGGCACCTTCACCGTAGTGCCGTGCGATGCGCCCGGCTAGCTCATCAAGGTCCGCTGGCCGCAGAGACACCAGGGCGTCACCCGTCCGCCACTCCAACCGGGTCCGCCGGCTACGACCGAGACCCGACAGCAGGACCTCGTGGACCAGGATGTGCCCAAACCGGAACCGATCGACGCGCGTCGAGTCCTCGTCCAGCAACCCGGCCGCGACCGCCTCGTCCGTCGCAGTGATCACCTCGTCGTCGGCCCGCCCCGCCACCTTTGCTACGACGTCGACGTCGAACTCGACACCGACCACCGCCGCGACTTGGAGCACCTGATAGGTCATCGGCGACAGTCGTGCGAGACGTCGACCGACGACGTGGCTGATCCGCTCAGGGATGCCGAGGTCGGCCAGGGGCCGCTCGGCGGCCCAGAGACCACGGACTGCCGAGATGACACCAGTGTCATCCAGGTGTCGGACCGTCTCGCGCACGAAGAAGGCGTTGCCATTAGTACGACGGTGAAGGTTGGCCGCGAAGGCCCTCCCTGCCAGCGTCAGCTCGGCAGCGCCGTTGAGCGAGCCGACGAGGTCAATCACCTCCTCGCGTGAGAGTCCACCGATCGGCACCCGGAGGACAGCGACCTCCTCGCGCCACAGGTCCGAGAGCAGGTCCACGAAGCCCTTGACGGAGTCGTCCGTCGGCTCGCGGAACGTGCCGAGCACCCGGACTCGACCACGCTGCTCGAGCAGACGCGCCAGCAACATCATGGCCGGCCGGTCGGCCCACTGGAGGTCGTCGAGGACCAGGAGCAGCCGAGGCCCCTCTGAGGCGACGAGAGCCTCCGCCACCGCGTTGAGCCACCAGGACCGGTCGACATCCGACCAGCCCGCTGCCATGAGCGCCGCCTGGGGGCGCCGTGCCGCCATGTCCGGCACCAACCTGGCCAGCGCAGCGGCTCCCAGGTCATCGAGAGCCGCGATCTCATTGTCGTCTGACCCGACGACAAACTGCCGCACGGCACCCAGGACCGGCTCGTACGCCGAGTCACCCGCTTCCATGGTGCGCCCGAACAACACCCGAACTCCATCCCCAGCCAGGGTGGTGGCGAACTCCGTGACCACGCGGGTCTTGCCGGCACCGGACTCGCCGCTGACCAGGGCCAGGGGCGCTCCGGCTGGGTCGGACCACCAGTCCCGAAGCAGGACCAACTCCTGTTGGCGACCCACGAAGCGCAACGTCTCGCGCTGGTCAGGAAGGTTGGCCGAGCGCGGGGCCCAGACCCGTGCTCCCGGGCCGATTCGGAGTTCAGGGACCAGGGATGGTGCCTGGGCCAGGATGTCGAGCTCCAGCCGGACCAGATCGGGGCTCGGGTCGAGGCCGAACTCCTCGGCCAGGATTCGACGCAGCTGTCGGTACGCCGCAAGGGCATCGGACTGCCGCCCGACCCGGTAGAGGCAGAGCATGTACTGGCCCCAGAAGCGTTCGCGCAGCGGATGCACGCGGACGAGGTGTGAGAGCTCGCCGACCAGCTCGGCATGGCTCCCGAGCCTCAGGTCCGCCTCGATGCGGGCCTCCGTGGCGAGGACCCGAAGCTCGCCGAGGCGGACCGCCTCCGACTCGACAGTGGCGTCGGCCGCCACGTCTGCGAACGCGGAGCCGCGCCACAGGGCCAACCCTTGCCGCAGGCAGTCCGCCGCGATGGAGTCCCGCTGGTCGCGCAGAGCGGCGCACCCCTGCTCTACGAGGCTCTCGAAACGTGCCACGTCGAGTTGCTCCGGCGGCACGACGAGTCGGTAGCCGGGGTCGACGGTGAGGAGCACTCGCCAACCGCCGCTGACATCCCCGTCCGCTTCGAGGATTTTGCGAAGCTGGCTGACGTAGGTCTGCAACACTCCGGCGGCCGTTGCAGGAGGGTCATCGCCCCACACGCTGTCGATCAACGCCTCGACGCTGACGACCCGGTTCACGTTCACGAGCAGGATCGCCAGCAGCGACCGCTGCTTCGCGCTGCGGGGCTGCACCGGCTGGCCGTCGCGAAGCACCTCTATGGGGCCCAGCACGCGGATGTCCACGGACATGGCTCCGGCTCCCCCAGGCTCCGGCTCCAGCGACGTTGCAGCCAGCCTGGAGCGCCCCTCAGAGGATGTGCGTCACACGACGACACCCAGGAGGACAGTATGCCGCGATTCTTGATCGAGAGGGACATCCCCGGCGCGGGAGCGCTCTCCCCAGACGAGCTGCGCCAAATCGCCACCACGTCGAACCAGGTCCTGGCGGACATGGCTCCGCGGGTCCAGTGGGTGCAGAGTTACGTCAGTGCGGACCGGATCTCCTGCGTCTACCTGGCCGACGACGAAGACGCCGTACGAGAGCACGCCCGGTGCGGGGGCTTCCCCGCGAACCGGATCGATCGGGTCATCACCGTGATCGACCCGACCACACCAGAGGAGAAATGATGAGCAGCAAGAACACCGCACGCGTCATCACATCGGTCGGCAGCATCCTGCTGTCGTGGGGTCTGCTGGTCGCGGCGGCAGGTCCTGCGGCGGCCGCCCCGACCTGCGCAGACGTCCTCGACGTCGCCGTGCATGGTCAGCACGTCGTCACCGACTACGTCACCGGCGCTGGCCACGTGGGCAGCGTCCCGCCGCCCGGCGGGTCGCACGTCGGTCAGATTGTCGGTGCCGCCAGAGGGGCCGCGGTTCCGGGAGGACCTGCCGCGGGCGGGCACTTCGAGGCGGGAGTCGCCCCGGGCGCCTCCTTCTGCACAGGCTCCAAGTCGCCAGGTCTGCACCTGTAGCGGAAGTTCCGCTGCCCGGCACGGGGCCACCCGCTGCCGGGCAGCGACCGAGGTGCCCGCGTCGTCCGTGAGTCCTACTCGAGGTAGTCGCGCAGCTTCTGGGAGCGGGAGGGATGGCGAAGCTTGGACAGCGTCTTGCTCTCGATCTGCCGGATCCGCTCACGGGTCACCCCGAACTCGCGACCCACTTCCTCGAGGGTCCGCGGGGTGCCGTCCTCCAGGCCGAACCGCAGCTGGATGACCTTCTGCTCGCGCTCGGTCAACGAGTGCAGCACCGTCGCGAGCTGCTCCTGCAGCAGCAAGAAGCTGGCCGCGTCGGCCGGGATGACGGCGTCGCTGTCCTCGATGAAGTCGCCGAGGTGACTGTCTTCCTCCATCCCGATCGGGGTGTCGAGCGAGACCGGCTCCTGGGCCAGTTTCTGGATCTCGACGACCTTGTCGGGTGTCAGATCGAGCTCCTTGCCGAGCTCCTCCGGCGTGGGCTCGCGACCGAGCTGCTGCAGCATGGCGCGCTGGGTGCGGAGCAGCTTGTTGATGGTCTCGACCATGTGGACCGGGATGCGAATCGTGCGTGCCTGGTCAGCGATGGCGCGGGTGATGGCCTGCCGGATCCACCACGTCGCGTAGGTCGAGAACTTGAAGCCCTTGGTGTAGTCGAACTTCTCGACCGCGCGGATCAGGCCGAGGTTGCCCTCCTGGATGAGGTCGAGGAAGAGCATGCCGCGACCGACGTAGCGCTTGGCGATCGAGACGACCAGCCGCAGGTTGGCCTCGACGAGGGTCCGCTTGGCGATGCCGCCATCGACCCCGACGGCGATCAGGTCGCGCTTGAGGGCCTCGGACAGGTGGGACTCCAGCGCGATCTTCTCGACCGCGAACAGGCCGGCTTCGATCCGCTTCGCCAGGTCGACCTCCTGCTCCGCGGTGAGCAGCGCGACCTTGCCGATCTCCTTGAGGTACATCCGGACCGGGTCACTGGTCGGGCCCGTGCGCAGGGCCGTCTCCTCATCGCGGCGCAGCCGCTCCTCCTTGGCGTCCTCCTCGTCGAGCTCGAGCTGGCCGGCCTCGGGGTCGTGGACCTCGATGCCGGCGTCCGACAGCGCGGTGAGGACCTCCTCGAGGGCCTCCGGCGGGAGCTCGGTGGTGGCGAGCGCCTCCACGACCTCCCCCGCGAGCAGGATGCCGGCCTCCCGACCGCGCGCGATGAGCTCCACCACAGCCGGGTGGTCGATCACCGTGGCGGGCAGCTCGGCAACACCCGGCACGGCACCGGCCACGAGGACAGGCTCTGCGCCGGGGGCGGTCACAGCGCGCCGACCCCCCGCTCGCGCAGAGCCCTCGCGGTCGCCTCGAGCTGGATGAGCTCGGCCCACACGCGGTTGTAGCGCTCCGGCTCGTCGACCGGGTTCATCCGCTGCAGCGCGGGCTTGAGCTCGGTGATGCGGCGCACCACCGAGACCTCCTGAAGCCGACCGAGGACGGCGGCGGCGTAGCGCTCGTCGGGCGGACCATCGCACATCAGCGGCTCGACGACCAACGAGGTGATGAGCTGGCGGACGTCGTCGTCGGCAGCGACCTCGAGCACCTTGGTGACCCACACCTCACCGGGCACGGCGGTCGTGACACCACCGGCCTTGGCGACGGTGGCCTGGATCTCCCGCAGCGCGGCATCGGTGAAGACCTCGTCCGCGAGGCCGTCGAACTCCGGTGCCACCAGCACCGGCAGCTGCACCGCCAGCTTGGCCGCCTCTCGCTCCAGTCGGGCGACGGTGGCATCGACCGTCGGAGCTGCGGCTCGTCGCTGCTGCCCCAACCGCGGGTCGCCGCTGAGCTCGGCGACCCGCCCGGTCACCAGCTCGACCTCCATCCCGAGCCACCCGGCGAGGCGGCGGGCGTATTCCGGCCGCAGGGCGCGGTCCTTCACCCGTGCGACCAGCGGGGCCGCGACCGACAGCGCCTGCACCCGACCCTCGGCCGACTCGAGGTCATAGCGCGACAGCGCGGATCGCACCGCGAACTCCACCAGCGGCACCCGCGAGGAGACCAGGTCACGGACGGCGTCGTCGCCATGAGCGAGCCGCAGCTCGCAGGGGTCCATAGCGCCGGGGCTGATCGCGATGAAGGTCTGCGCGACGAACTTCTGGTCGTCACCGAAGGCCTTCAGTGCGGCTTTCTGACCGGCCGCATCGCCGTCGAACAGGAAGATGACCTCGCCCTGGAGCTCACCGGAGTCCATGAGCAGCCGGCGCAGCACTCCGATGTGGTCGGCCCCGAAGGCGGTGCCACAGGTGGCCACAGCAGTCGGCACTCCTGCCAGGTGGCAGGCCATCACGTCGGTGTATCCCTCGACGACGACCGCCTGTCGGCGCTTGGCGATCTCCTTCTTCGCGAGGTCCACGCCGTAGAGCACCGAGGACTTCTTGTAGAGCGGCGTCTCGGAGGTGTTGAGGTACTTCGGCCCCTGGTCGTCCTCGCGCAGCTTGCGCGCCCCGAAGCCGATGCAGTCACCGGTGATGTCGCGGATCGGCCAGAGCAGCCGGCCGCGGAACTTGTCGATCGGACCGCGTTGACCCTGGGCCGCGAGCCCGCCGGTGACGAGCTCCTCGGTGCTGAAACCGCGGCCCCGCAGGTGCTTGACGAGGGAGTCCCACCCGGCCGGTGCATAGCCGACGCCGTAGCCCGCCGCGGCGGCCTGGTCGAAGCCGCGCTCGGCCAGGAACTGCCGCCCGATAACGGCCTCCTGCGAGCCGAGCTGCTCGACGTAGAACTCCGCCGCAGCCTTGTGGGCAGCCACCAGTCGGGCGCGCTGACCGCTCTGCCGACCGACGGCCGACGAGCCCTCCTCGTAACGCAGCTCGACCCCGAACTTGCGGGCCAGCCACTCGACCGCCTCGACGAAGGACAGCTGCTCGCTCTTCTGGACGTACTTGATGGTGTCGCCGGACTCCGAGCAGCCGAAGCACATGTAGAAGCCGAGCTGCGGGTTGACGTTGAACGAGGGCGACTTCTCGTCGTGGAAGGGGCACAGGCCCTTCAGCCGACCCCCACCGGCGGGCCGGAGCGCGACCCCCGACTCCGCGACGACATCGGCGAGCCGAGCCCGCTCGCGCACGGCGACGATGTCCTCGTCACGAATGCGCCCGGCCACAGCTCCTCCTCACCGTCGGGCGTGCTGGGGGAAGGACCCGGCTGTGGCCACTCTAGTCCGCGGCAGCCACGCTTGCGGGGCCCGCGAGACGGCTGTGCAGGCGCAGCGCCGCGGCATCGGTGAGCCCCGCGACCTGGTCGACGACGACCCGCAACCGGGCCGCGTCGTCACCGGCCTCGGCGTACATCTCGGCGTACGCCGGCTCGAGCGCAAGCGGGGCGCGCTCGGCGAGGAGCGCGACCAGCTCGGCCACGACTTCCCGCTCGTGGGCCTGGATGCCTTCGGCTTCCGGCCGACCCATGACGTAGCGCGCGGCGACCGCCTTGAGCAACGCGCACTCCATCCGCTCCACAGCTGGTACGACGAGGTCGGCGGCGTAGCGGGTCAGGGCACCCTCGCCGTGTTGGGCCCGGGTGGCCCGCTCCGCTGCGCTGCAGAAGCGCCCGATGAGGGTGCTCGTGGCGTTCTTGAGAACCGCTTGCGCCCCTGCGGTGCCGTCATAGGACCGGGGCCACCACGGCTCCGACAGCAGCGCGGAGAAGACTTCCTCGAGCTCCCACACCCCGGCGTCGGAGTAGTGCTGCGCCGCCAGGGCGGCCACCTCGCGCCACTCCCCCGCGTGCAGTGCCTCGAGGTCGACCAACCCCGCGATCACCCCGTCCTCGAGGTCGTGGACGGAATAGGCAACATCGTCGGACCAGTCCATGACCTGCGACTCGATCGGGCGGCGGTCGCCCTGCGACCCCTTGCGCAGCCAGCGGAACACCGGCCGGTCGTCGTCGTACGCCCCGAACTTGCGGGTGCCGTGGCGCCTGGTCCATGGGTACTTCGTGGCCGCGTCGAGAGCGGCGCGCGTCAGGTTGAGACCAGCGCCCTCAACCTTCACCTCGAGCCGGGTGCGCAGCCGCAGCGACTGCGCGTTGCCCTCGAAACCGCCGCAGGCCTGCGCTGCGGCGTCCAGTGCCGTCTCGCCGTTGTGGCCGAACGGCGGGTGTCCGAGGTCGTGCGCGAGGCAGGCGGCGTCGACGAGGTCCGGGTCGCAGCCGAGGACCGCGCCGAGCTCACGGCCGACCTGCGCGCACTCCAGCGAGTGCGTGAGCCGGGTGCGTGGGACGAGCGCTTGCACGCCGGCGGGCTCGACCACCTGGGTCTTGCCGGCCAGCCGTCGGAGCGCACCGCTGTGCAGGACCCGGGCGCGGTCGCGCATGAACGCGGTGCGACCGGGCCGCTTGTCCGGCTCATCCACCCATCGGGCAAGCGCCTGCTCGTCGTACATCCTCGCCACCTTAGAGGCGGTAGCCGCGCTGGCGCTGCTCCTTGGTCATCGCCTTCCACTTCGCCTTCTCGGCCGCCTGCAGCCGGGTGTCGGTCCGCCGGACCTGATAGGCGAACTCGCGCTGCAGCTTGCGCCAGGACTCCAACCGGTCGGCCGGGAGGTCACCGGCCTCGATGCTGGCCAGGACGGCGCAGCCGGGCTCGCCGTGGTGTGCGCAGTCGGCGAACCGACAGGCACTGGCGAGCTGCTCGACGTCGGCGAAGGCCCGCGACAACCCCTCGTCCGAGTCGCCGGACAGGGCCACCCCGCGCAACCCCGGCGTGTCGATGACGACAGCGCCGGAGGGCAGCACGATGAGCTCGCGGTGGCTCGTGGTGTGCCGTCCCTTGCCGTCGACGTCGCGCACGTCACCGGTGTCCATGACCTCCGCTCCGGCGAGCGCGTTGACGAGGGTCGACTTGCCGGCCCCCGACGAACCGAGCAGCACCAGCGTCGTACCAGCGGTGTTATGGGCCTGCAGGGCCGCGATGTCGCCGGTCGCGGCGGACACCGTGACCACCTCTGCGCCGGGAGCGTAAGGCTTGACTGTTCGCACGGCAGCTTCCGGATCCGGGCAGACATCCGCCTTGGTGAGCACGACGACCGGGGGCGCCCCGCTCTCCCAGGCCAGCGCCAGCAGTCGCTCGATCCGGCGCAGCGGCGGCGCTGCGGTCAAGGCGGCGCACAGCAGGACGACGTCGACGTTGGCAGCGAGCAGCTGCGAGTTGCTGCTGCCGTTGGCCCGGCCGCGCACGAGCAGACTGGTGCGCTCAAGCAGCGCCACCGGCTGGTCGTCGGGGTCGAGGGCCAGCCAGTCGCCCACGGTGACCCCGGTGCTGGCCAGGGCAGGAACGCGCCGCATCGCGCCGTCGACGAGGACGTCGTAGGCCGTGCGGTCGACCCGGGAGACCCGGGCGAGGGTGGTGCCAGATGGTACGAGCAACGGAGCAGCCTTCCGAGAGAGGCGACTGCTCAGGCAGGCGCCCCGGCAGGGGTGGAGGAGGTCAGGACGAATGCGGTCATGGCGTCGGGCCCCCCTCTCCTGGCTGGTAGTTGCACGGTATCGCCGCTGTCACCTGGTTTTCGGGACGTTCGCGACGGTCAGTCGGCTCAGTCGATCCGCGGTCGGAAGCGGCGGCTGCCGCGCTCGCCGGCCGGCATCCGACTGACGACCCGTGGCGCCGCGTCAAGGGTGCCGAAAGCGTGGTTGGCCACCAGCAGGTCCGCGCCGAGAAACGCGAGCCCGGCCGGCTCGTCGGCGTGCGGAACCGGCAGCACTCGCTCGAGCGTGCCGTCCGCGAGCAGCACCCCCACGGCATTCCGCTCGGGCAGCGCAACATAGAGCCGCCCACTGAGGCCGAACACCAGACCGTCGGCGGCAGCGCCCTCGAGCACGGCGACTGCCGTCAGCGCAGACCCGGCCACCAGACCCGTCCGGTAGATCGTGGAGGTCATCGGGTCGGACTGCGAGACCGCCACGACCAGGCTGCGGCCGTCCGGGGCGACCGCAATCCCGTTGGCGCCCACGATCGCGCCACCCAGCCGGCGGTCGGTGACGTGCACCCGAGCGACACCGCCGCCCCGAGGCACCCGGAAGACCGTCGCCTGGAAGGAGTCAGTCACGAACAGGGTGCCGTCAGGACCGAAGTCGATCTCGTTGACGAAGGGCACCCGGTCGTCTGCGGCCGCAGAGCATGGGGCGGGTGCGATGAGGCACGACCGCAGGTCGGGCACGGTGGCGTAGGTGTCTTGGGTGAAGCCCCCATCAGCGCGGGTGAAGCGCAGGATCCGCCCCTGCGCATCGGCGGCGTAGAGCCGACCGCTCTGGTCCTGGGCCATGCCGGCGACGCCCTGCGGACCGACAGCGACGAACGGGCCCACGACCCGCTCCCCCGCCACGACGATCTGACCCGTCGAACGGCCCGTCCGGCGGTCGAAGAGATGGATGACCGATGGGTCAAGACCTCCCGCGGCGCCCTCGGCGCCGATCGTTGTCGTGACGAAAACGGTGTCGCCGTCGACCAGGACGCCCTCCGGCCGATCGTCGGCCGGCGTGGTGGCGAAGATGCCGTCCGACGCGGAGCCGGTGCTTGCCATCACCACCAGCACACCGGCCGCCAAGGCGACCACCTTCCGCACCCTCATCCGGGTTCCCTCTCGTCGATGTCGGTGCACGAGAGGGCCTCCTGCACGAGTTGTAGGAGGCCGATCCAGCCCACGAACTTCCGTGGTGGCCCCCCGACCACCCACAGCGTGCCGCGCAGCGGACAACCATCATCCCCCGAGCGAACCGTGAGCTGGAGATCGGCCTCCATGGGGCGAGCGTGACGGACCCGCTCCGCCGTGTCGTCTCGGTCGCTACCGAAGCACTTTCGCGGCCCGGCGACCGACGCGACAGACTGCTGTCGTGCAGGAAGCGTTGCTGGACCGGGTGGGCGAGCTCGCGGTGCTGACGGCGCACGCCCAGGGGACCACCATCGTGGTGGGTCCGCCTGGGATCGGGAAGACCGCCCTCCTCGCGGTCGGCACGGCCACCGCAGCCGCCTCCGGAGCGCTCGTGCTTGCGGCTACCGCGACACCGCTGGAGCGCGACCTCGGCTGGGGGCTGGCCCGCCAGCTGCTGGAGCGCGACCTCCCGGGTGCCGTCCGCCAGCTCGGCGCCGCCGAGAGCGTCCCGCTTCACGACCTCACCCGGGCCGTCCTCGGTCTCGCCGACTGCCGCGCGGTCCTCGTCTGCGTCGACGACGTGCAGTGGACCGACCGGCCGACCCTCCGCTGGCTCGCCCACCTGCATCGCCGCATCGACGGTCACCGCGTCGCACTCCTGCTCGGCCTCCGCACCGGCGAGCCGGACAGCGACGGTGAGGCCCTCGCCGCTCTTCGGGAGTCGGCCCAGGTCCTGACGCCGGGACCGCTCAGCGCTACTGCCGTCACGACGCTGGTGCAGGACCGACTAGGTCCCGACATCGTCCCAGAGCTGACTGCGGCGTGCCTCAGGGCGAGCGGCGGCAACCCGTTCCTGCTCGGCGAGCTCGTCCGTGAGCTGCATGGGCAGGGCCTGCCACCCGATGCCTCGACCGCCGCGCTCATCGATGGTCTCGACGTGGAGACCGTTCGCCGGACCGTCGTGCTGCGCCTGGCGCGGCTGCCCGCGGCGGCACTGGATCTGGCCCGGGCCGTCGCAGTCCTGGAGCCGCATGCCGGGCCGCGTATCGCGGCCGCACTCGCCGATCTGACTCCGATGGAAGCGGCCCAGCAGGCCGCGCGGCTGGTCGCCGCGGCGGTGCTCGCCGACGGCCCCGCGTACCGCTTCGTGCACCCGCTCGTGCGGGCCGCAGTGCTAGGTGATCTCGGGTCTCACGTCGTCGCCGAGCTGCACGGGCGCGCCGCCGTCCTGCTGCAGGCTGCCGGCCAAGCCGATGAGGCCGCGATGCATGCCCTCGAGTCGTCACCGGCGGGGGATCCAGCAGTCGTCGATCTGCTCGTTGGCGCCGCTCGGCGGGCGCTGCAACTGGGAGCGCCCGAGACCGCCGTGCGATGTCTGGAGCGGGCGGTGCTCGAACCGCCCTCGGTCACGGATCGCTGGGAGCTGCTGGTCGAGCTGGGCAGCACCGCCGCCGGGGTCGACGCCACCGTTGCCGCGCGTGCGTTGCACGCCGCCGTCGCCGAGGCCACCGGCGTGGCGGACCGGGTGCGGGCACTGGGCGCCACTCTCGCGGCCGCGACTCTCACGGGCGAGCTGGGTCCGGCGCGCTCCGCCGTCGACGAGCTGGCCGTCCTCGACGCGCTGACACCTGCCTTGCTCGCCGAAGCCGTGCGCCTCGAGCGCACCTGGTCCACCGGCCGGGCCGACTACGAACGCGCCGTCGCTCGCCTTGCCGGATGCGACGAAGCATGGGTCGGCTGCCTCGTCGACGCCAACAGCGCGTATCTGCGGGTCCTCCACCAGGACGACGCTGCAGCCGCGGCGCACATCGCCCAGGACCTGCTCGAACGGACGCTGCCCGCCGAGGCGCTCCAGGCCGATCCCGGACTCCCGAACAGCATGGCCTGGGTCCTCTACTTCAGCGGGGGCTACCAGGACGCCGAGGCCGCCCTCCGGTCACAGGTCGCCGCCGCGCAATCAGGTGCCCGCGGTGCCATCGGCCGGTCGGTCCTCGCCCGCGTCCTGGTCGCTACCGGTCGCCTCGCCGAGGCCCAGCGGCACGCCGAGGAAGCCCTCGAGCTCGCCTGGGCCCATGGGCAGCCCGGAGTGGTGGCACTCGCCCACGCCGCTCTGCTCGAGGTTGCCTGCGATCGGCACGTCGACCTCCCCGCGGCGGTCCCTCGGACGTCGGGACGGATGCACGACGCGCTGCTCCTCGAGCAGGCCCGGGTGGCCTTGCGTACCGGTGATCCGGGCACCGCCGCCACCTTGGCCGTGACTGCGGGCGACGGCTTCACCTCGAGGGGCGACGGCGCGGCCGGGCTGGACTGGCTCGCGGTCGCGGCTGAGGCCCACACCCGGGCCGGGGATCGGAGCAGCGGCCTGGTGTTCGCGGAGCGGGCCGTTGCCGCGGGACAGGACTGGGGAGCCGGCCGATCCACCGGCATGGCACTGCGCGCGCGGGCGCTCTGCGGGCCAGACCCAGCCGCTGGCCTCCAGATCGCCCTCGACCGCCTCGAGGCCGGCGGCGCCACCCTCGACGCGGCCCGGTGCCGGGCCGACCTCGGAGCAGCGCTGCGCCGGGCTGGCTCCCGCAAGGAGGCGCGCGAGCTACTGGAGGAGGCCTTCTCCTACGCCGCTGGAGCCGGAGCTGACCGGCTGGCCGCGACCATTCGGCAGGA
The DNA here is from genome assembly GCA_046713755.1 of Mycobacteriales bacterium. Taxonomy (GTDB): domain Bacteria; phylum Actinomycetota; class Actinomycetes; order Mycobacteriales; family SCTD01; genus JAUYQP01. The sequence continues at coordinate 5,143 of JBKKBU010000483.1, read as the reverse complement.
GCTGGTCGCGACAGGAGCGCGACCGCGCCGGGCTGCGCGCAGCGGACCGTCGTCGCTGACAGCGGCAGAGCGGCGGGTAGCCGAGCTCGCGGCCGCGGGCAGGACCAACAAGCAGATCGCAGCGGAGCTGTTCGTCGGACTGCGGACAGTGGAGCTGCACCTGTCGCACTGCTACGCCAAGCTCGACATCGCCTCGCGCACCGAGCTGGGTCCCAGCCTGGAGGGTTGATCGAAGGTCAGAGCGCGTTGGGGCCGGCGTCGCTGCTGCGCTTGAAGGCCCGGTAGTAGAGGTAGGCGGCCGTCTCGCGGGCGATGTAGCGCAGCTCGGTGCCACGGGTCTGAACCACCGGACCACTTCGGGCCGGGGAGGTCTCGGCGTCGATGTCGAGGTCCGTGGCCATCCGGCGGGCCCGCAGCGAGTGCCACGGGTCGGTGACGAGGACGGCGGTGCGCCACCCGCGCTCGGCGAACTCCCGGGACAGGGCCTGCAGGCTCTGCAGGGTGTCGCGGCCCTCGCCCACGGCGACGGTCTTCACACCCTTGTTCTGCAGGTACGTCGCGCCCGCGGCGCCCTCGGTGAAGCGGTCCCCTGGCGCCCCGCCGCCGACCGTGACGACGACCGGTGCGACGCCCGCTTCGAACAGCGTGACGGCATGGTCCAGGCGCGCCCGGAAAACCGCGCTCGGCCGCCCGTCGAACTGCGAGGCTCCAAGGACGACGATGGCGTCGCTGACCGGCCGGGCGTCCTGGCGAGCCACCCACCAGATCCGCGCGGCTGTCCCACCGAGGATGACGATGACGGCGAGCAGCACCAGGCCCACGAGTCGCCGGAAGGTCTTGCTGAACAGGAGTAGCACCTAGCGGGTGTCGCTTCCGGCGGTGTCGAGAGCGGCCCGACCGGCCTCGAGCCGGGCGACGGGGACCCGGAAGGGCGAGCAGCTGACGTAGTCGAGCCCGACGTCGTGGAAGAAGTGCACGGACTCAGGGTCGCCGCCGTGCTCGCCGCAGACGCCGAGGTGCAGGTCGGGACGGGTCGCCCGGCCTTCCTCCACGGCGATCCGCACGAGCCGCCCGATGCCCTCGCGGTCGAGGGTCTCGAAGGGGCTCACCCCGAAGATCCCCAGGTCGAGGTAGCGGCTGAAGAACGCCGCCTCGACATCGTCGCGCGAGAAGCCCCATCCCATCTGGGTGAGGTCATTGGTGCCGAAGGAGAAGAACTCCGCGGCCTCGGCGATCTGGCCGGCCGTGAGCGCCGCCCGGGGCACCTCGATCATGGTGCCGATCAGGGCCTCGACGCCGACCTCGGCGAGGATGGCCTCGCTCTCCTCGCGTACGTGCTCGAGCTCCTGCACCGCGCCCACGAGCGGCACCATCACCTCGGGCCGCGGGTCCAGGCCCGCCGCCTTGAGCTCCTGGGTGGCCTCGGCGATGGCCCGCACCTGCAGGGCGAACAGCCCCGGGATGACCAGGCCGAGCCGGACCCCGCGCAACCCGAGCATCGGGTTCTGCTCGTGCAGCCGCCTGACCTCCTCGAGCAGCTTCACCCGCTTCGGGTCAGGGGCCTCGCCGCGCGCCTCGGCGCCCGCAAGCTCCACCGACAAGCTCGTGAGGTCGGGGAGGAACTCGTGCAGCGGCGGGTCGATGAGCCGCACCGTGACCGGCAGCCCGTCCATGGCCCGCAGGATGCCGAGGAAGTCCGCCCGTTGCATCGGCAGCAGCGCCTGCAGCGCGGCGTCCCGCTCGTCGTCGGTGTCGGCGAGGATCAGGTCCTCGACCAGCTGTCGCCGGTCGCCCAGGAACATGTGCTCGGTGCGGCACAGCCCGATGCCTTGCGCCCCGAAGCGCCGGGCCCGCTCGGCGTCCTCGGGGGTGTCGGCGTTGGCCCGCACCTTCAGACGGCGCAGGGTGTCCGCGTGCCGGACGAGCCGGTCGACGGCCTGGACGAGGTCGCCCGCGCCGGCGACGTCAAGCGTGCCTTCGAAGTACTGGACGACGGGGCTGGGGCTGACCGGGACCTCGCCCAGGTAGACCGCACCGCTCGTCCCGTCGATGGACAGCACGTCGCCCTCGTGGACCACGGTGCCGTCGGCGAGCCGGATCTCCTTGGCCGCGGTGTCGACCTCGAGCTCCTCCGCGCCGCAGACGCAGGTCTTGCCCATGCCCCGGGCGACGACGGCGGCGTGTGAGGTCTTGCCACCGCGGCTGGTGAGGATGCCCTGCGCGGCGATCATCCCGGACAGGTCGTCGGGGTTGGTCTCGCGGCGGACCAGGATGACGTCCTCGCCACGCGCCGCCCACGCGACGGCATCGGCACTGGAGAAGACCACCTTGCCGACCGCCGCACCGGGACTGGCGTTCATGCCCGTGGTCAGCCGCTTCGCATCGCCGGTGTCACCGAACGCCGGGAACATCAGCTGAGCGAGCTGGGCTCCGCTGACCCGGTCGAGCGCCTCGTCTTCGCTGATGAGCCCCTCGTCGACGAGCTGCGTCGCGATCCGGAAGGCCGCACCCGCCGTGCGCTTGCCGACCCGGGTCTGCAGCATCCACAGCGTCCCGCGCTCGACGGTGAACTCGATGTCACACAGGTCGCGGTAGTGCTGCTCCAGCGTGGTCATGATCGTCATGAGGGCGTCGTACGACGCCTTGTCGATCTGCTCGAGCTGCTGGAGCGGCAGCGTGTTGCGGATGCCGGCCACGACGTCCTCGCCCTGCGCGTTCTGCAGGTAGTCGCCGTACACGCCCGGCGCCCCTGAGCCGGGGTCGCGGGTGAAGGCGACGCCGGTGCCGGAGTCCATCCCGAGGTTGCCGTAGACCATCGTGCAGACGTTGACCGCGGTGCCGAGATCGGCCGGGATGCGCTCCTGGCGCCGGTAGAGCCGGGCCCGGTCGCCGTTCCAGGAGTCGAAGACGGCGCGGGTGGCAAGGTCCATCTGGTCGCGCGGGTCCTGCGGGAACGGCGCGCCGGTCGCCTGCTCGACGATGCCCTTGAACGTCGCCACCAACGCCTGCAGGTCGGCCTCGTCGAGGTCGAGGTCCTGGGTTGTCCCCTTGGCCTTCTTGGCCTGCTCCAGGGCGTGCTCGAACAGGTCGCCGTCGACGTCCAGGACGGTCTTGCCGAACATCTGGACCAGCCGGCGGTAGGAATCCCAGGCGAAGCGCTCGCTGCCGGACTGCTTGGCCAGGCCCTGCACGCTGGCGTCGTTGAGCCCGATGTTGAGGACGGTGTCCATCATCCCGGGCATCGAGAACTTCGCGCCGGACCGGACGCTCACCAGCAGCGGGTCGTCGGCGTCGCCGAGCCGCTTGCCCATCTGCGCCTCGAGCGCCGTCAGGTGCTGCGAGACCTCATCGGCCAGCTCGGTCGGCACCTCGCCGCTCTGCAGGTAGGCCGTGCAGGCCTCGGTCGTGATGACGAACCCGGGTGGGACCGGCAGCCCGAGCCTGGTCATCTCTGACAGGTTGGCGCCCTTGCCCCCCAGCAGGTCCTTCATGTCCCGACTGCCCTCGGCGAAGTCGTAGACGTACTTCGGCACGCGCGCCTCCTACAGACCGGGTGAACAGCCCCCGGAGGCTACCGCCGACCCGCTGAGCTACAGCAGGTGGCGGCGGCGGAGATAGCCGAGCGACAGGACCCCGGCCAGGACCGGCAGGCCGAGGGCGATCACCCGGTGCAGGGCGACGGCCAGCATGGCCGCGCCGGCCGGCAGGCCGAGGGCGGTGAGTCCGGCGACCAGGGCCGCCTCGACGGGGCCGATGCCACCGGGCGAGGGAACCGCCGCGCGAGCAGCCGAAGATCCGACAAGGGCGACCAGCAGCGAGCCAGTCGACAGAGCGCCGCCGACCGCGTCGACGGCACCGTCGAGCACGACGAGCTGCGCACCGGTGACACCGATCGCGGCCAGGACGAGGATCGCGGCCCGCGCCGGGCTCTTGAGCACCTCGAGGAACGCCGAGCCGGTCCGGCGCACGTGGGTCTCCACCCGGCCACGCCGGTGCGGGCAGCGCATCGCGAGAGCGAGGACCAGGGCGACGACGAGCACCACCAGCACAAGGGCCTGGGAGCCTGGCATCGAGGGCGAGCCCCCGACGGAGAGGGTGACCGCGGTGCCGACAGCCGTCGCCGCGATACCGCTGGCGAGAGCCCGGAGGCCGACCGCCGCCACTGCCTCGTCGGCGGACAGGCCGGTGCGCTGGTGCAGGCGGGCGGCCAGGACGGAGCCGCCGATCCCAGCAGGGGTGACGACGTTGGCGGCGGAGGAGGCAAGCGAGCCGACGACGGCCGCCCGGGGCGACATGGCGCGCACCCGCGAGGCGGAGAGCGCTACGGCGGAGCAGGTCACGAGGACCACACACCCGGCGAGGGACTGCAGCAGACCCAGTGACTCGACCGGTGGCATGCACTCACTCTCGGCAGTGGAGGTGTCCTACTGCACCCCTAACGGGGGACGCGCAGATGAGTGACGGGTGACGTCCCGGTGACCTTCGCGACAAAAACGCCTAGAGCGGGCCGAGTTGGTCGTTCAGATAGCGCGGTAGTTGATCAAGGGAAATTCGCTCCTGGGCCATCGAGTCGCGCTCGCGCACGGTGACGGCCTGGTCCTCGAGCGTCTCGAAGTCGACGGTGATGCAGAACGGCGTGCCGACCTCGTCCTGCCGGCGGTAGCGGCGGCCGATCGCGCCGGCGTCGTCGAAGTCGACGTTCCACTGCTTGCGCAACGTCGCGGCGAGGTCCTTGGCTACCGGTGACAGGTCGGCGTTGCGCGACAGCGGGAGCACGGCAGCCTTGATCGGCGCGAGCCGGCGGTCCAGCCGGAGCACGACGCGCTTGTCCACGCCGCCCTTGGCGTTGGGAGCCTCGTCCTCGGCGTACGCGTCGAGCAGGAAGGTCAGGGTGCACCGGTCGACGCCCGCTGCCGGCTCGACGACGAAGGGCGTGTAGCGCTCGCCGGTCTCCTGGTCGAAGTAGGAGAGGTCCGCCCCGCTGGCCTTGGAGTGCACGGTGAGGTCGTAGTCGGTGCGATTCGCGATGCCCTCGAGCTCGCCCCACTCGGTGCCGGTGAAGTCGAACTTGTACTCGATGTCGACGGTGCGCTTGGAGTAGTGGCTGAGCTTCTCGGCCGGGTGCTCGAAGAACCGCAGCCGG
>JBKKBU010000482.1:0-3741 GCA_046713755.1 Mycobacteriales bacterium | reverse complement strand
GAGGGGGGTCATCGGAGGGCCAGGTCGAGGATGCCGGCGGCGCCGAGGGCGATGCCGACGAAGCCGTTGCTGGTGAAGAACGCCCGGTCGACCTTCGACAGGTCGGTGGGGCTGACGAGGCGGTGCTGGTAGGTGAAGGACACCGCCGTCGCGAGCAAGCCGAGCCACCACACGGGGCCGAAATCCTCGAGTGCCCCGAAGGCGACGAACAGCCCGAGCGCCACCACGTGTACTGCGCTCGAGGTCCGCAGCGCCGCGGCGTTGCCCCACCGGGCGGGGAACGACCGGACCCCCTCGGCCCGGTCGGACTCGGTGTCCTGGCAGGCGTAGATCAGGTCGAAGCCGCCGATCCACAGCCCGACCCCGAGACCGAGCACGACCGCCGCCCACGACCACTCCCCCGTCACCGCGATCCACGCCCCGACCGGAGCGACCCCCTGGGCGAGCGCGAGGATCGCGTGGGGGTAGTCCGTGAAGCGCTTGCCGTAGGGGTAGACGACGAGCGGTACGACGGCCAGCGGCGCGAGCAGCAGGCACAGCGGCCCGAGGGCGGCGGCGGCCAGCAGGAAGACGCCAAGGGAGACGGCAGCGCCGACCCGGGCGGTGGTGAGGGACACCGCACCGGTGACCAGCTCGCGCCGGGCTGTGCGGGGGTTGCGGGCGTCGAGCTCGCGGTCGATGAGCCGGTTGGCCGCCATCGCAAAGGTCCGCGCCGCCACCATCGCGACCACGATCAGTCCCAGGACGGTCCAGTCGACGAAGCGGATCCCGTCGTCGCAGACGTCCAGCGGAGGCGCAGCGCCGGACGTGAAGAAGACCGCGTCGGGGTCGGGGCCCCCCAGTGCCCGGCGAGGCCGGACGAGGCACGTGTATGGGAACTCGCGCATCGCGGTGAGGGCCGCGAGCAGGGCGAAGGGGAGCGCGAAGACGGAGTGCTCGATCGCGACCAACCGCAGGAAGGCCCGCACCCGGCCGGAGCGGGCGACCTCGTCGGCCAGCCCGGTCGCGCTGTGGTGCGCTGGAGGCTGCTCGGCGGGCTGCCCCGTCACGCGCCGACCGGAGGTGCGGCCGGTGCCGGCGATGGGTCCAGCGGCGGTGCCTCCGGTTCCTCCCCGGTCCGGCCGTCGGCGAGCTCAGCGAGCAGGTCGAGGTGACCGACATGGCGGCCGGTCTCCTCGATCAGGTGCAGCAGGATCCAGCGCAACGAGTGGTCGCGGTGGACGGCGACCTGATCGAGCTCGCCGGCTGCGATGGCCTCGTCGCACCGCACCGTCTCGTGCCGGTAGGCCGCGAGCAGGTCCGCCAGCCGCACGTCCTCTGGCACGTGCAGCTCGCCGTCCGCGTCGTCGTCGGTCCAGTCGTAGACCAGCCCTGCCTGGCCGGCGAAGCGGTCACGGAACCACCAGCGCTCGACGTTCTCCAGGTGCCGGACGAGCCCGTGGATCGTCAGCCCGGTGGAGGTCGCGACGGCCCGGGCATCGTCATCGGTCAGGCCGCCAAGCTTCCAGTGCACGAGCTCGCGCTGCCGGGCCAGATAGGCGACGAGCAGCTCCCGCTCCGGGGCCTGTGGCGGCGGGAAGAACCCGGCGGCCGAACTCAAGAGGTCTGTCACGCGGTGAACGCTAGCCGCGCCCCGCACTGCTCGGGGAAGTGGCGATCACTGCCGGGTCCTGCGCTGGCGAGATCGCCACATCACCGGGCAGCTGTACAGGGAGTGCCCGCACTGCCCGGGAAGTGGCGATCACACCCAGGTCCTGAGCTGGCGAGATCGCCACATCCGGCGAAGCGAGGAGGGGCCGACGGCTACAGGCCGTACTCCTTCCAGCGAGCACTGACCCGGCGTACGACGTCGGGGTCTTGGACCAGCATCTCGGGCCACTCCCGCGTGTAGCCCTCGGTGGGCAGCTTGCGAGTCGCGTCGATGCCGAGCTTGCCGCCCCAGAACTGGCTGTAGGCGCTGTGGTCGAGGTGGTCGACGGGGCCTTGCGTCAGCAAGATGTCGTGGGCGTAGTCGACGTTGCCGAAGGCCCGCCAGGCGACCTCGGAGTAGTCGTGCACGTCGCAGTCGGCGTCGACCACGACGATCAGCTTGGACAGACTGAGCAGGCCGGCGCCCCAGATGGCGCTCATGACCTTCTGCGCGTGCTTGGGGAAGCGCTTGTCGATGCTGACGATGCAGCAGTTGTGGAAGACGCCCTCGACCGGCAGGTCGTAGTCGACGATCTCCGGGACCGTGAGCTGGATGAGCGGCAGGAAGATCCGCTCGGTCGCCTTGCCCAGCGGGCCGTCCTCCTGGGGCGGCCGGCCGACCACGATGGTCTGGTAGACGGGCTCGCGTTGCATCGTCATCACGTCGACCGTGAGCGCGGGGAAGTCCTCGATCGGGGTGTAGAAGCCGGTGTGGTCGCCGAACGGCCCTTCCGGGAGGCGCGCCCCCGGCTCGAGCCAGCCCTCGAGGACCACTTGGGCGTTGGCCGGCACCTGCAGCGGGACCGACAGGCAGTCGACCATCTCGATGCGCTGCTGGTTGAGGAAGCCGGCGAACAGGTACTCGTCGATCTCCGCCGGCAGCGGGGCGCTCGCGGCGTAGGTCACTGCGGGTGGGCAGCCGAAGGCGATGGCCACCGGCAGCCGCTCACCGCGGCGCTCGGCGACGGCGTGGTGGGCGGTGCTGTCCTTGTGGATCTGCCAGTGCATGCCGACCTGGTTGCGGCTGTGCTGCTGCAGGCGGTACATCCCCAGGTTGCGGGCGCCGGTCTCCGGGTGCTTGGTGTGGGTCAGCCCGAGGTTGAGGAAGGTGCCCCCGTCCTCCGGCCAGGCGTGGACGCCGGGCAGCCGGTCCAGGTCGACGTCGGCACCGCGCAGGACCACGTCTTGGCAGGGCGCGGAGCCCTTGATCCGCTTGGGCGGCACGTTGCGTAGGCTGCCCAGCTTGCCCATCGCCTCGCGCAGCCCCCCGATCCCGACGGGGATCTCCGGCTTCAGCAGGTCACGGATCCGCTGCCCGATCTCCTCGAGGTCCTCGACCCCGAGCGCCTTCGCCATCCGGCGGTGGGTCCCGAACACGTTGATCGCCAGCGGCATGTCGCCCCGGGTCGGATTCTCGAACAGCAGCGCCGGGCCCTGCTCGCGCACGACTCGCTCAACGATCTCGGTAACCTCGAGGTGGGGGTCGACGGAGGCGCTGACGCGCAGCAGATCACCATCGCGTTCGAGGTCGCGCAGGAAGTCGCGGAGGTCGGCGTAGGGCACGTGGTCGATCCTCGCAGTAGCGTTGCCTCGACGCACGACGGAGGTGGTAGCAGGTGCTCTACGGCTACGGGGTGCTGTCCCTCTTCGTGATCGCGCTCGTCGTGTACTGCGTGCTCAACATCATCACGACACCCGATTCCGAGGTGCGCAACCTGCCCAAGCTGCTCTGGCTGGTGCTGTGCCTGTTCTTCCCGATCATCGGCTGCGTTGCCTGGCGCGTCGCGGGCCGCCCGCAGGGGCCGTCGCGGTCGGTGCCCTACAAGGGCAACCGCGGGATCCCCCCGGAGTACGACCGCCCCGGGCGCGCCCTCCCCCAGAACCCGGACGACGACGAGGCGATCCTCAAGGGGCTGCGGGACCGCGCCGAGGAGCAGCGCAAGCGGGCTGCCGAACGGGCCCGCGAGCTCCGCCAGCAAGAGGACGAAGCGCCCCCTCCCTGATCGTCAGGCGGCCGCCCTTTGCGCCGTGCCTGCGTGGCAGGTCCCACCC
>JBKKBU010000481.1:0-4765 GCA_046713755.1 Mycobacteriales bacterium | reverse complement strand
ACGACAGTGCCGCCACGACCGCGTCATGACGGAGCTCGTCGTGGGCGACCTTCAGCAGCGACGCGACCGCTGGGGCGCTGGTGAACGTCACGCAGTCGACGACCCGGGTGGTGATCTGCTCCACCAGCTTGCGCAGCGGCCGGACGTCGTCGGCCGGCACCCATCGGTAGACCGGCAGCTCGACAACCTCGGCACCGGCATCGCGCAAGGCATTGCAGAAGTCCGGCAGCGGCTCGCCGTGCAGCTGCACCGCCACCCGCCTCCCCGCGACGCCTTCGGCGAGCAAGTAGGACAGGACCTCGTCGGTGGACTCCGACTCGGGTGACCAGGCCTCGGCCAGACCGGCGGCCCGTACGGCCCCCTTGGCCTTGGGACCCCGGGTGAGCAGCTCGGCGGTGCCGAAGCAGTCCCGCAGCTGTTCGCCGAGGCCCCAGCCGTCGGCCGCCTCCATCCAGCCTCGGAAGCCGATGCCGGTGGTTACCACTACGACGTCAGCCGGCCGCGCCAGGCACTCTCGGGTAGCGGCCTGCAGCTGGTCGTCATGAGAAGTAGGCACGATGCGAATGGCCGGCGCCGCCACGATCCGGGCCCCACGGCGGACCAGCAGCGCGGCCAGCTCCTCGTGGCGGCGCGCGGCGGTGACCGCCACGGTGAAGCCGGCGAGCGGCAGGTCGTCTCCCACCAACGACACGTTGCCCGGCTGTCGTTACCCGCGTGTTTCCCAGCGGTGTCCGACAGCGGTGCACGATGTGCGGTGCGTCCTATGCGGACCTCGTCATCTGCGCGCAACAGTCGGGACACGGCTCCGGAACGGCCGCACCGCAGCCTCATCGACATGACCACTGCGACGCACTGCCCGTACTGCGCTCTGCAGTGCGCCATGTCGCTGGCCCCGTCCGGGCCGATAGTCGAGGTGCAGCCGCGCGACTTCCCGACCAACCTCGGCGGGCTGTGCCGCAAGGGCTGGACCGCGGCCGACCTGCTTGCTTCACCGCACCGCCTCACCACGCCGCTGGTCCGAGACGGCAGGCACGGCAGCCTGCGCCCGGCCACCTGGGAGGAGGCGCTGCAGCGAGCAGCTGACGGGCTGCGGGCCGCCCAGGTCGACGGCCCGGATGGTGTTGCGGTGTTCGGTGGTGGTGGCCTCACCAACGAGAAGGCTTATCTGGTGGGCAAGTTTGCCCGGGTCGTATTGCGCACCAGTCAGATCGACTACAACGGCCGCTTCTGCATGTCCTCCGCGGCGGCGGCCGGTAACCGAGCCTTCGGCCTCGATCGCGGCTTGCCGTTCCCGCTCGCCGACATCGGCAGCACCGACTGCGTCCTGCTGGTCGGATCGAACGCGGCCGAGACGATGCCGCCCTTCGTCCAGCACCTGACCCGCATGCAGAGCGGTGGCGGCGCCCTCGTCGTCATCGATCCGCGCCGCACCGCAACAGCCGCCACCGCCCAAGTGCACCTGCAGCCGCAACCGGGCACCGACCTCGCGGTGGCGAACGGGCTGCTCTTCCTCGCCATCGAGGAGGGCTTCATCGACCAGGCCTACGTCGAGGCGCGCACCACCGGCTTCGAGGACGTCCGCCGAAGTGTCGCCGGCTACTGGCCCGATCGGGTGGAGCGATTGACAGGCGTCTCCGAGCCGGATCTCAGGGCGGCGGCGCGGCTGCTCGGCTGCGCCCCCCGGGCGATGATCCTGACCGCACGGGGCGCCGAGCAGCATTCGCACGGCGTCGACACGGTCCATGCCTTCATCAACCTGGCTCTCGCGCTGGGGCTGCCCGGGCGGGCGGGCTCGGGGTGGGGCTGCCTGACGGGGCAGGGCAACGGCCAGGGCGGGCGCGAGCACGGCCAGAAGGCAGATCAGCTCCCCGGCTACCGGAGCATCTCGGACCCGGCCGCGCGCGCCCACGTGGCCGAGGTGTGGGGCATCGACCCGGCCGACCTGCCCGGGCCGGGCCGGTCGGCGTACGAGCTCCTGGAAGCCTTGGGCGAGGGCGGCGGACCACGCGCGCTGCTGCTGCTCGGCTCCAACCCGGTGGTCAGCGCACCCAACGCCCGCACCATCAGCTCGCGGCTGGCCTCGCTCGATCACCTGGTCGTGGCAGACCTGGTGATGTCCGAGACCGCCGCGCTGGCCGACGTCGTGCTGCCGACCGCGCAGTGGGCCGAGGAGGACGGCACGATGACCAACCTGGAAGGGCGGGTGCTGCGCCGCCGCCGCGCTCTCTCACCGCCCCTCGGGGTGCGCACCGACCTCGAGGTGCTGCACGGGTTGGCCACAGCACTGGGCGTCGAGTCGGGATTTCCGACTGATGCGCGCGAGGTGTTCGTCGAGCTGCGGCGCGCCTCGGCCGGTGGACCGGCGGACTACAGCGGCATCAGCTACGACCGGTTGGAGGCCGGTGAGGCGCTCTACTGGCCGGTCCCGAGCCAGGACCACCCCGGGACGCCGCGGCTGTTCGAGGACTCCTTCGCGACCCCGGACGGTCGGGCTCGGTGCTTCCCGGTCGAGCAGCCGGCAGCACTCGAGCCGGTCGACGACGCCTTCCCGCTCCACCTCACGACCGGCCGCGTGGCGCTGCAGTACCAGTCCGGCGCGCAGACCCGCCGGATTCAGGCCCTCGAAGCCGCGGCCTTCGTCGAGCTGCACCCCCATCTCGCGGAGCGGCTGGGTGTCGCCGAGGGGGAGCGGGTCAAGGTCTCCACCCGCCGCGGCGAGGCCTGGCTGCGGGCCCGGGTCACCGACGGGATCCGGCCCGACACGGTCTTCGTGCCGTTTCACTGGGCGGGCAAGCAGCGCGCCAACTCCCTGACCAGTGACCACCTCGACCCGATCAGCAAGATGCCCGCCTTCAAGGTCTGCGCCGCGCGGATCGACCGACTCGCCGTGGCGGCGGCCCGATGAGCCGCCGGGTCGTCGTGGTCGGCAACGGGATGGCCGGTGCACGTTTGGTCGACGAGCTGGTGCGGCGGGATCCGACCCTGCGGATCACGGTCTTCGGCGAGGAGGATCAGCCCGCCTACAACCGAATTCTGCTCTCCGATGTCCTGGCCGGAAAGCGGGCACGAGAGGACATCAGGCTCACCGAGGTCAGCGGACCAGTCCGCCACCTGGGGGTCCGGGTCGATCAGGTCGACCTCCGGGCCCGGACCGTCCACGGCAGCGATGGCACCGCCGTCGCGTACGACGTCCTCGTGCTCGCCACGGGCAGCACCGCGGTCGTGCCGCCGGTGCACGGCATCGCGGGTCCGAGCGGCAAGCTGCTCAAGGGAGTGCACGTCTTCCGCACCCTCGAGGACTGCGCCGCCATCGCGTCGGAGGCCAAGCGCTCGACCCGGGCGATCGTCGTCGGCGGTGGGCTGCTGGGGCTCGAGGCCGCTCGCGGGTTGCTCAACCACGGCCTGTCGGTCGACGTCGTGCACGGCATGGACCGGCTCATGGACATGCAGCTCGACAGCATCGGTGGGGCAGTGCTTCGGCGGGCTGTCGAGGCGCTCGGAGTGGGCGTGCACCTCGGTTCCTTCGCGAGCGCTGTCACCGGCGGCCGCTGCCTCACCGGCGTCGGTCTCGCTGATGGCCGGCACGTCGAAGGCGACCTCGTCGTCCTCGCCTGCGGGGTGCGTCCCCAGGTCGAGCTGGCTCGGCGGATCGGCGTAGACGTCGATCGCGGCGTCCTGGTCGACGACCAGCTGACGACGTCTGATCCCGATGTCTTCGCGATTGGGGAGTGCGCCCAGCACCGCGGCCAGGTCTACGGACTGGTCGCCCCCGGGTGGGAGCAGGCCGCAGTGCTCGCCGACGGCCTGACCGGGCGCAGCGCGGCGTACGAAGGGTCCAAGACCATCACCCGACTCAAGGCGATGGGCCTCGACGTCGCTGCGATGGGGGACACCAGTCCGGGCCCCGAGGACAGCGGCGACGGGCTCGAGGTGCTGCAGTTCACCGACCCGGTTCGGCACACCTACAAGAAGCTGGTCGTCCGCGACGGCGTGGTGACGGGGGCGATCCTGCTCGGCGACCTGTCGACGGCGGGCACGGTGACGCAGGCCTTCGACCGGGCGACGCCGCTCCCGCTGGACCGGCTGCACCTGATGTTCGCGGGCCTCGGTGGCAGCGCTGAGGTCGACCCAGAAGACCTCGACGACGAGGCCACCGTCTGCACCTGCAACGCCGTCACGGCCGGCGCCCTGCGCGCCTGCGCGCAGTCCGGCTGCCGCAACGTCGCCGATGCCGCCGACGCCACCCGGGCCACGACGGGCTGCGGGACCTGCACGTCGACAGTCGCCGCGCTGATCGCATCGCGACAACCACTGAGGAGCACCGTATGAGGAAGACGCTCGTCGTTATCGGTCACGGCATGGTGGGGCACCGGCTCGTCGCGCTCGCCGTCGAACGCGGACTGCTCGCCGAGTGGGACATCGTCGTGCACGCCGAGGAGAGCGTCGCCGCCTACGACCGCGTGGGGCTGTCGTCGTGGTTCACCGGCACCACCACCGAGCAGCTCTCACTGGTCGCCGAGGGCTTCTTCGATCACCCCGGGCTCGACCTGCGGCTGTCCGATCCCGTGGTGGCGATCGACGGGTCCGCGCGCACGGTCGCCTCCCGCTGCGGCACCGTCACGCCGTACGACGCCCTCGTAATCGCCACGGGCAGCAGGCCTTTTGTCCCGCCGGTGCCCGGCGCCGTGGGACCGGGACGCTTCGTCTACCGGACCTTGGACGACCTGGCCCAGATCAAGGCGGCGGCGAGCGGGCGGGCCCGCGG
>JBKKBU010000480.1:0-4469 GCA_046713755.1 Mycobacteriales bacterium | reverse complement strand
TGTACTGGCTGCTGCTCTACATCCCCGAGACCGAGAAGTACTCCGCGGTCGCGGCGGACGCCTGCATCTACGCGATCGTCGGGCTGAGCCTCAACATCATCATCGGCTACACCGGTCAGCTGTCGCTGGGCCATCAGGGCTTCGTGGGCATCGGTGCTTTCACTGCCGCCTACAGCCTGACCGTCCAGGACGTGCCCTTCGCGCTGACCTTCCTGCTCGCGGCCATCCTGTCGGCGGTCTTCGCGCTGGTGCTGGGAGTGGTTGCGCTGCGCATCACCGGGCTCTACCTGGCTCTGATCACTCTCGTCTTCGGGCTGACGCTGGAGGGGTCGCTGTTCGAGATCCCGCGCTTCACCAACGGCGGGGCGGGGCAGCCGGCCGACCGCCCGGAGTACCTGCTGGACGATGGCAACTTCTACCTGTTCTGCCTTGCCTTCCTGTTGGTCGCGGTGTTCCTGGACTACCGACTCCTCAAGAGCAAGACCGGCCGGGCGCTGCTCGCGCTCAAGGAGAACGAGCGTGTCGCCGAGGCGTTCGCCATCAACGTGACGGCCTTCAAGCTGATCGCCTTCACGCTCTCGGGTGCGCTGGCGGGCGTCGCCGGCGCGCTGTTCGCCTTCCGCATCGGCATCGTGACCGGCTCCGGGTTCGGCTTCTTCCTGGCGCTGACATTCGTGCTCATGACGGTCGTCGGGGGCCTGGGCAGTCGGATCGGCGTCATCTTGGGGTCGACGCTGTTCGCGGTGCTCGACTTCCTGCTCAACGAGACCTTCCTGAAGTCGGTCGAGGAGTTCTTCGTGAAGCTGTTCGCCTTCGGCGACGACGGGACCGAGTCCAACCTCAAGCAGTTCGCGCCGCAGTACATCGGCGCGCTCGGACTGCTCCTGACCATCACCAAGTACCGAGGTGGCATCGGAGAGCAGTTCAAGCCGTTCTTCGACTGGCTCGGGGGCAAGCCGTTCTCACTGCACGGCGACAAGGACTCCGGTCCCGCATCGGTGGAGGGCTCCAGTGTCCGTGCTTGAGGTCAAGGACCTGTCGATCCGCTTCGGTGGGCTGCAGGCCCTGCAGGACCTGAACCTCGAGGTCAACGAGTACGAGATCGTGGGGCTCATCGGCCCCAATGGCGCCGGGAAGACCACGGCCTTCAACTGCATCACCGGCTTCTACACGCCCAACACCGGCCAGGTGACCTACCGCGGCCAGGACGTCACGAAGTCGCCGCCGCACGTCAAGGCCCGCATGGGCTTCGGCCGCACCTTCCAGAACGTCGGCATGGTCAAGAGCGCCACCGCGATGGAGAACCTCAAGACGGCCCAGCACGCCAAGGCCGGGTACGACGTGGCCAGTGGGGTGATCGGTACCTCGGCGGTGCTGCGCTCGGAGCGGGAGCTCGCCTCGAAGGCTGACGCCATCCTTGACCTGCTCGGCCTGCAGAGCATCCGCGACAAGCGGGTGGGGGGGCAGTCCTACGGCACGCTCAAGCTGCTCGAGCTCGGGTGCGCCCTCGCGACCGATCCCGACATCCTGTTGCTCGACGAGCCGACCTCGGGCATGGGGCCGGACGAGTCCGACGAGCTGGGCGAGCGGCTGCTCGTCTTGCGCAAGGAGTTCGGCCTGACGATGCTCGTCATCGAGCACCACGTGCCGCTCGTGCTGCGAGTCTGCGACCACGTCTACGTGCTCAACTTCGGGCGGCTGCTGGCTGAGGGCAAGCCGAACTTCATCCAGACCCACCCCGAGGTCGTCGCCGCGTACCTCGGCGGTGAGGCTCCAGAAGCGCTGGCTCAGACGCAGGAGACCGAAGAGGACGCGGCCCTTGACGCCCAGCTCGAGCATCAGGTCGAGGTCCACGACGCGCAGCCCAAGCGGCCCCCGGTGAAGAGGGCTGCTGCGAAGGCACCTGCCAAGCGGGCGCCGGTGCGTCGGGCAGCGGCGACCCGGAATAAGAAGGCATCGGAGGACGAGTCATGAGCCTGCTCGAGGTGGAGGACCTACGCACCGGCTACGGCTCGCTGCCGGTGTTGCAGGGCATCTCGTTCTCGGTCGAGGAGGGGGAGACGGCCGTCATCTTCGGCCTCAACGGCGCCGGCAAGACCACGACCGTCAACTGTCTCGCTGGCCTGCTGCCGGCCTGGGGTGGCGAGATCCGCTTCGACGGCAAGAAGGTCTCGGGCAAGGACGCGCCGTTCGTGGTCAAGGCCGGCATCTCACTGTCTCCAGAGGGTCGCCGGGTCTGGCCGGGGCTGACGGTCATGAAGAACCTCGAGCTCGGTGCCTGGTCTCGCAAGGACCGCAACCAGATCGACGAGACGGTGCAGCAGGTCTTCGGCTACTTCCCGCGCCTTGACGAGCGCAAGGGTCAGCTCGCCGGCACGCTGTCCGGTGGCGAGCAGCAGATGCTGGCCATCGGCCGGGCCATCATGAGCAAGCCCCGCATGCTGATGATCGACGAGGCGTCGCTGGGGCTGTCACCCAAGCTCGCCCAGACCGTCTTCCAGGTCGTGTCGCAGATCAACGACGACGGCACCACGGTCATCATCGTCGAGCAGAACGTCGGCGTGCTGCCCTACGCCGACCAGGCGCTGATCATGGAGAAGGGCACGATCACCTTCGACGGTCGCGGCAAGGAGCTCGAGGAGTCCGGCGAGCTCAAGAAGACCTATCTCGGCGAGACGGCCGAGGAGGCTTCCTAGCCTGCTCCGACACAGTACGACGAAGGCCGGCACCCGCTTGGGGTGGCCGGCCTTCGGTCGGTGCGGGGTGTCCTACCGGACGGTGACGTTGGTCTGCGCGAGATCGGGTTGGCAGACGCGGCAGGCCTTCAGCTCGCGGGACTGCGCCTCGGCCGGGGTGAGGTAGCTGGTCTCCTCGCGGCCGTCGACGAGACGGCAGCCGGGGGCGTGATAGCTGGCGGTGCCGGCAACGACCAGGCCGGACACGTCGCTCGGGGACGCGACGTGGCGGGGCGAGCCGCCGGTGGTGCCTGCGCCGAAGGCGTCGATCAGGTCGTCGAGCTTGGCCTCGAGGCGGGCCCGGTCTTCGCGGTTGCCCTGCACGATGAGCATGGCAGCCCCGAGGACCACGAAGGCGATCCCGAGGATCCCGCCCGAGATGATGAAGGGGAGCTGACCGAGAACGTTGAACTGACCCGCGGCACCGTTCCAGCCGAAGAGGATGATGACCAGTCCGACGCCCGCGAGCACGATGCCCGCCTTACCGCCGAACTTGCCGAACCCGGGCTGCTGCATGACAAGGCCTTCCATTCTGCGCTGGTGCTGTGACAGTAGGTCACAACAAGGTTCGCTGACGAGAGGTGATCTCCTGCTGCCGCCCTTGCGTGGCTTCCGCCGTTGCCTCACGATATGCCCGTGATGTCCGTCCGTGTTGCCGTCGCCACCGCCCTCTTGGCGGCAGTGATGCTCTCGCCAGTGGCAGCTGCCGAGCCGGACCACGAGTTGGTCTTCGAGGCGTCCCGCAGCGCATGGACGGAGTTCGAGCTCACCAGGCCGCTGCACGTCCAGCAGCCCGTCCCGCGGGTCGAGGGTGGCGGCCGAGTGGCCGGCTTCGTCCTCGAGCACGTCGACGAGGAGCGCCGGGCGAACGCCCGGATCGTGTTCGTCGGGATGGCGCCCATCACGAAGGCCCCGGTCCCGATGTCTTACGCCGGGCAGCTGCCGGCCGGTCGGTATCGCGTCGTGGTCTTCGCTGATCGGCCGCTGCGGGTGGCGATCCCCGTCAACGAGCCAGGCCTGGTCGTGCGCCCGACCCGACCCGTGTCGACGATGGTGCGGACCGCCTCGGCGCAGGCCGCCGAGGGGATGACCGCCACCGCAGCGCGGGCAGCGGGGGCGCTGCCGGCGAGCGCTGCCGGGTTCTTGTTCAGCCGGGTGGACGGCAACCGGGTCGACCAGTTCCGGATCTGCGCGACCCGGGGCCAGAGTTGCCCCGCGACGACCGGGTTCGCCCCGCCCAGTCCGTTGCCAGTCGTCGAGCCGCCGGTGGAGTTCCCGCAGACAGCCAACGGCGGCGTCAAGGTAATCGGGGTCCCTGCGGAGTCGCGGACCCGTGATGCGCTGGCGACGATCGACGGAGTGCGCCGCGGCACGACGACCGTGCTGCTTGGGTCGCTGTCTTACCGACTGCGCTGACTCAACGGCTGCCCTGACTCAGCGGCTGCGTCGGCCGCGGCGCGCCCGCAGGTAGTCGCTGACGACGAACTCACCGAGCCGGGTCGGATCGGGGCTGAAGACCCGGCCGCCGTTGCGGGTGGCAAGGTGCTCGACGAAGCGCATCAGCCGGGGCTCGTCGTCGAGCATGAAGACGTTGATGGTGGCGCCGCGCCGGGTCAGCCGCTCGACCTCGGCCATCGTCAGCTCAAGGGTCTCGGGCAGCGGCGGCCAGCAGAAGTAGGGGTGGCCGTTGCGCTGCAGGTGGGCGGTCGGCTCGCCGTCGGTGACGACCAGCAC
>JBKKBU010000479.1:0-7858 GCA_046713755.1 Mycobacteriales bacterium | reverse complement strand
GTGAGCTCGAGCTTCTCCACCGTGACGGCACGCACCCCGGTGCGCCCGCCACGCAGCCGCATGGTGACCTTCTGGTCCACGACCTGCTCCGGCGGCGGCCCGGCCTCGACGTACTTCTCGAAGCGGGTCTGCATCGCGTGGTAGCGGTTGGCCATGTCCGGGCTGATCTTGGCCTGCTCGCGCATCGTGATGACGAGCTTGCGCAGCCGCTCGTGCTCCTCGTCCCAGCGCTTGTGGAGCTCGTCGAGGCGGTCCCGACGGGCCTGGCGGGCGTCGTGGTAGGTCGCAAAACCGGCGCCGTGCACCCATGCGCCACGCGCCTCGATGGTCACGATGCGGTTGGCGACGTTGGCCAGCAGCTCACGGTCGTGGCTCACAAACAAAATGGTCTTCTTCGACTCCGCGATGGCCGCCTCGAGCCAGCGCTTGCCCGGCACGTCGAGGTAGTTGTCGGGCTCGTCGAGCAGGAGCACCTGGTCGGGCCCACGCAGCAGCGCCTCCAGTGCGAGCCGCTTCTGCTCGCCGCCCGACAAGGTGTGGAGCTTGCGGTACAGGCACGACTCGTAGGGCATGCCGAGCGCCGCCATCGTGCACACGTCCCACGTGACCTCGGCGTCGTAGCCGTGCGCGTCGCCCCAGTCCGACAGTGCCGTGGCATAGCGCATCTGGGTCTTCTCGTCGTCGACCTCCATCATCGCCAGCTCGGCCGCCTCCAGCGCGCGGCCGGCGTCACGGATGCCCGGCGCGGCGAGGTCGAGCAGCAGGTCACGCACCTCGCTGTCGTCGCGGATGGACCCGATGAACTGCCGCATCACCCCGAGCCCGCCATCGCGCGCGACCGTCCCGGCGCTCGGCGCGAGATCACCGGCGATCATCCGCAGCAAGGTGGTCTTGCCGGTGCCGTTGGCACCGACCAGCGCGGTCTTGGCGCCCTCGCCGACGCGGAAGCTGACCTCCTCGAACAGCACCCGCCCGTCGGGCAGTACCTGGCTGAGCCGTTGTGCGTCGACGTACCCCATGCCCACCAGTGTCGCGGGTCGCGGCTACCGCATATCCGTACGACGGATGCGCTCAGGCCCGACGGGGTGCTGGCTCCCGCTGCCGGCGCCACCCGACGACCCCAGCGGCGGTCGCCATCGCGAGCGCGGTCGCAAGGAGCATCCGGGCGGCCTCCTGCTCCTCCTGGCGCGGTCGCGCCACCATGGCGAGCTCGGCACCGAAGGACTCCGCCTCCTGCTGGGCGAGCACGAGCTCGAGCTGCTC
Source organism: Mycobacteriales bacterium (assembly GCA_046713755.1). GTDB lineage: Bacteria > Actinomycetota > Actinomycetes > Mycobacteriales > SCTD01 > JAUYQP01. The sequence goes on along the minus strand of JBKKBU010000479.1, from coordinate 6,595 downwards.
CTGCTGCTGCTCGACCGTCATCGCGACGAGGTTGGCGTTGACCACCGTGCCGGGTTGCGGCGCGGCTTGTGGGTTGACGACCGGCTGGGCCTGGACCGGCGCGGGCGGCGGCGGCACGATCGCCGGCTGGAGCACGGGAGGTGCTGGGGGCGGAAGCGCAGCGATGACGGCGGGTGCCACGACCTCGAGCGGCGGGACCCGGCCGCAGCGCACCTCCGCCACGGCGGTGGCGACGACCCGGGTGCCGTTGCTGGCCGAGAGCTGCGTCGGCAGGACCTTGCCCATCTGCTCCTTGTCACAGCCGACCACGACCGAGAAGGCGAGCGGGTCGGGATGCGCGAGGTCCATCGCCACATCGGTGCGGCCGAGAACCTGCTTCACCGCGGCTCCAGCGACGGTGATCGACACCCGACCCGGCTGCTGGACGCCCTTGAGCAGGGAGATGATCGGGCCGCCGACGTTCCTGGCGCTACCGCCGCGGGAGTCGGTCTCGCACACTGCCGGCTCCCCCTCGTCGACGTCGGGGCGACCGTCGCCCGTGCAGTCGATCCCGCCCTCCGGCGCGAGCGTCCCCGTGTCCTCGGCGAGCTGGGTCAGGTCGCTCGTGCCCCGGCTGGGAATGCCCACGCCGATCCCGAGGACCTTGGCGTTGATGCTCTTGAGAGCCGCGACGGTCTCCTCGCGGCTGGGGAACGGCGCGCCCTTCTGGAAGGGCGCATCCGTGACATGCACGATCACGCGGGTCGTACCCGGTCGCCATCCCGCGCCCTGGCCGGGCAGCACGAACGGCAGCTGACCGCTCCCGGTGGCTGCCTGGACGAGCGCGATCGTGTCGGCTTCGGCTTCGGTCACCCCGCCGCTGGTCCGCAGCCGCAGCAGGGCCTTGCGCAGCCCTTCGCCGGGCGGGGCGATCTTCTGCTGCCGCAGGTAGACGTGGCTGCCCTGCGGCGTCTGGTCGATGTCCCGGAAGTCGCCCAGGCCGATCTGCACGTCGAGGTTGGTGGCGGCCAGCGCGTCGACGATGTCCTGGATCGACCGGCGCATGCCGTCGATGGTGTCGTCCATGCTCGCGGTCGTGTCGACGAGGAAGTAGACGTCGAGCGGTCCGGGCACCGGCGGCAGGTCCAGCCGGTAGTCAAGCCTGCGGCGCTGCCCTGGCTGGAGCTGTACGACCTGCCTGGCAGGTCGGAACGACGCCGGTGACGGTCGCTCATCAGACGGCACCAGCGTCACTGGTGCCGGGCGGCGCACCTGGATCGGCAGCCGCGGCAGGAGCGCACCGGCCGTCAGCGGCAGCACGACGATGCCGCCGTCACCGAGCCCCACGAGCGCCGGATCCCGACCGAGCGCAGCACCGAGGCCGGTGACGACGAGTTGCGTCGGCGAGACGTCGAGCAGTCGGGTGGCCGCCGTGTCGACCAGCACGACGTCGGAGCCGGTGGTGACGCCGAGGACGTCACCCGTGACAGCCGCCCCGCCCGTCGCGCCGCGTGGCACCGTGAACGAGCGGAAGCTGCGTCCGCGGTCACGACTCACGTGGGCGGTGACGCCGCCGTCGAGGACCACCAGCTGGGTGTCGGCGACGACGGCCCGCACCCCCGGACTGGGGAGGTCAACGCGCTGCAACGTCCGGCCGCGGTCCTCGGAGCGCAGCAGGGTGTCGCTCGACCAGACGTAGACCGTCCCGCCCGGTGACAGCGCGACGCCGGCCGGCTCGAGGTCCGCAGGCAGCTCGCTGGCCTTGATCCAGGTGCGGCCCGCGTCGATGGTGCTGTAGACCGCCGACGCCGAGACCTGCTGGGTGAGGGCGGCGACGCCACCCACCACGGCAACGCCCGAGCGGCCGTCCCTGCCCACGGCGATCCGGATGCTCCCCACCGGGGGCAGTCCGCTGCCTTGGGTGATGGCGCCGGTCTGTCCCGAGGAGACGATCGACCGGGCGGGCGTCCCCTCGAGCGATGTCGTCTCGACGACCCAGACCGTCTCCGCGCGCGGCGGTCCGGAGGCGAGCAACTGCGAGACGTTGGGCTCGTCGTCCCCGAGGGAGATCAGCGTGGCCGGGCGCACGGAGTAGGCGTGCACCCAGGTGCAGCCACCGTCGCCGGAGTGCACGACGGAGAAGTCGTCCGCGGCCCACAGCCGGTTGCGGTCGAACGGCGAGGCAGCGGCCTGCTCGACCGGTCGCCCGGCAAACGTCGCCGGCGCCGCGACCCGTTCCCAGCCGTCGCCGACGCGGGTGACGGCGCCGCACGAGGGTGCCGCGCTGCTCACCACCGGCAGCAGCAGACCGAGCACGGCTGCCGCAGCCACGGCAGTCCGCCATCGGGGCAGGCGCAGCACGAGACCTCCTGGAGCGCTGGGTGGATCTATCCCCATGGAGGGCGCTACGAGCTCCCGGAAGCCCTGAGGGCGCATATCGGGCATCAGTGCATCATCTGCGGGCGGTTCCTGTCACGCCGGCCCACCCGGGCAACGCCCGTCGCCAGTGCAGGACCCCGACAGCGCTCGCCATCGCCAGTGACGTGGCCAGGAGCAGCCGGGCGGCCTCCTGCTCCTCCCGGCGCGGCCGGGCCACCATCGCGAGCTCCTCCCCGAAGGACTCGGCCTCCTGCTGGGCGAGCGCGAGCTCGAGCTGCTCCTGCTGCTGCTCGACGGTCAGTGCGATCAGCTGGGCGTTGGCGACGGTGCCCGGTTGCGGCGCCGCCTGCGGGTTGACGGCCGGCGCGGCCGGTGGCACCTGAGCCGGTGGGGGCGCGGGCGCAGCGACCACGACCTGCACCGCCGGTGGCACCTCCGGCTCGACCGGCACCTCCGGTGGCGGAGCCACCGCGACGGTGCCGCAGGTCACCCGCGCCGACGCCGCGGCGAGGTCGCGGGCTCCCGCGGCGGCCCGGAGCTCGGCGGTCAGGACGCGACCGGCATCCGCCGAACGGCAGGTGTAGTCGACGGCGAACACCAGCGGCGTCGGCCGAGCCAGGTCCATGGTCACCTCGACGTCGCCAACGACGCGTCCGACCGCGTTGCCGGTGGCCCGCACGCTGATGACGCCGGGCTGCTGCACGCCCCGCAGCAAGGCGATGATCGGCTCGCCCAGCCGCGCTGCGCCGCGGCCGTTGTCGGGCAGGACGCAGACCGCCGGCTCGCCCTGCTGAAGCTCCACGTCGCCGTCGTTGTCGCAGTCGATGCCGCCCTCAGGTGCCAGGGCCGAGGTGCCCTGCGCGATGGCCCTCAGATCCCGAAGCGGCCGCTCCCCGACCGCCAGGCCGAGCACGCGCACGCCGAGACCCCCGAGGACCTGGATCGTCTCGGCCATCGTCGGGTAGACCGGCGGCTCGAGGTGGAAGGGGGCGTCGGTCACCAGCACCACCACCTTGGTGGCGGCAGCCCGGAAGCCGGCCTCCTGACCCGCCTGCACCACTCCGGTCTGGCCCTTGCCGTGCACCGCCTGCACGAGCGCGATGGTGTCAGCCTCGGGCTCGTCGCCACCACCGCCGATTCCCATCTGCTCCAGTGCTCTGCGCAACCCCTCGCCTGGCGGCGCGATGCGCTGGGCCCGCCGGTAGACGGCGCCGCCGAGCAGGTCGGCTTCATCGACGTCCCGGAACTCCCCGAGGCCCATCTGGACATCGAGGTTGGTGCGGGCCAGGTCGTTGACGATGTCCTGGATGGACCGCCGCAGGCCATCGATCGCCGGCTGCATGCTGCCGGTCGTGTCGACCAGGAAGTAGACGTCGAGCGGACCAGGAACCGGCGGCAGCTCCAGCCGGTAGTCGACCCGACGGGTCTGGCCTGGTTGGAGCGACAGCGTGGCCTTGGCCGGCGCCAGGCTGCTGTCGGGCAGCAGCCCCGGCACCGGCGGCACGAGGGACACGGTCGGTCGCTTGGTGACGGGCAGCGCTGGTCGGCCAGCGCGGAGCGGCAGCACGGCGACGGTGTTGCCCGAGATGCCGACCAGGGCCGGATCCCCAGCGGTGGCATCGAGCATCCGCATCGGGAGCCGCTCGGGTGAGGCGTCGAACGTCACCCCGCTGCGCAGGTCAACCAGGCCCACGCCCTCACCGGTGATCACGCCCACCAGGGGGGTGCCGACGACGGGAACCACGGACCTGGCGCCAGGCGGCATCGCCACGTCGCGCCCACTGCGCCCACCGTCCGTGCTGACCAGGGCGACCGGCCCCCCGGAGAGCACGACCAGCGGCGGGCCAGCGGAGACCGACGACACCGCTGCACCGCCGAGCACGACGTCCTGCACGGAGCTGCCGCCATCCTCCGACCGCAGCAACCGCTCCGCTGACCAGACGTACACCCTGCCGGCGGCATCCACCCGCCCTGCCGCCGCTGCGAAACCGGACGGCAGGGCGCCGCGCCGAGTGAAGGCGGTGCCCGCCGCGACGTAGACCTCCCCCGGCTCGTCCTGGACTGACAGCACCGATCCGCCGAGCGGCGCGAGCACCAGGGCGTACGCCGCACCGAAGGACCCGACCGCCAGCCGCACCTCGCCGAACAGCGGTAGACCCGTCATCTCGGTGAAGGCATCGTCGGCGCCTCGCGCGACGTGAACGGTGATCGAGCGGACCCCACCCGCCAAGGCGGCCCGGGTCTCCACCACGAGCACCCGCTCCGCGCCGGGCGACCCACTCACCTCGAGCTGCCGGATGCCGGCGGTCTGGTCGCCGCCGCCGAGGTTGAGGAAGCTGCTGAAGAACACCGGCGCCCAGTGGCAGCCGCCGTCGGTCGTCACGACGACGACGTAGCCGTCGGTCACCCAGATTCGGTCGGGATCAAGGGGTGAGGCAGCCACCTGGAGCAGGTCCTCGCGCAGCTCTGGCGGGGTGGAGCGCTCCCAGCCGTCACCGCTGCGACTGACCGCATCGCAGGTCGCCGCTGGGCTGCTGCCGGGCAGCACGATGCCCGCGAGCAGGGCGATGGCGACGAGCAGCCGCCATCGCCGCAGAGCCGAACGCACGCGGACCTCCAGACGACGGGTACTCCGGTGAGCCCGCAGGTGCGCTGGAGGTTCGGTCAGACTGCCAGCACGAGGACCTGGTGCAGGCCGGTCGCGCCGTCGGGCCGCACCGGTCGCTGCTTCTCCTCCTGCACGGCTCCCGTGCGGTCGGTGCAACGCACCTCCAGCACGTGCTCACCCGGAGCGAGATCGACCGTCGTGCGCCACTGCCGCCAGGCGTCCTGCGACAACGCGCCGGCCAGCTCCGCCTCCTGCCAGCGTCCCCCGTCCGCCCGCACCTCGACCTTGACGATGCCGCGCTTCGGACCGGGAGCCCAGGCGACGCCCGCCACGACGGCACTGCCGGCCGCGACCTCGGTGCGGTCACGTGGCACATCGATGCGTGAGGACGGCTTGATGGGGCCGAGCTTCGACCAGCCGCGCGGGATCCAGAACCCGTCGAACCCCCGCAGCGTCGTGAGCTCGATGCTGGCCAGCCACTTGGTGGCACTGACGTAGCCGTAGAGGCCCGGCACCACCAGCCGCGCCGGAAAGCCGTTGAGCTGCGGGAGGGGCTCGCCGTTCATGCCCAGGGCGATCATGGCGGGGCGACCATCGAGCGCGATCTCCGTCGGGAAACCGGCCGTGAAGTCGTCCACCGATCGGCCGACGATCTGGTCGGCGCCACGTCGTACCCCGGCCATCGCGAGCACGTCCTTGAGCAGGACCCCCTGCCAGCGGGCATTGCCGACCAGCTCGCCGCCGACCTCGTTGCTGACGCACTGCATCGTGATGTCGGCTTCGTACTGCGGCATCGCCAACAGCTCGTCGTAAGTCAGCGACAACGGCCGGTCGACCATCCCGGAGACGGCCAACGACCACGTCGCCGGGTCGATCGCGGGCACGACGAGTGCCGTGTCGATCCGGTAGAAGTCCTTGTTGGGTGTCATCAGGGGCGACAGGCCGGCGACCTGGAAGGTGGAGCCGGCGACGTCACCCGGCGCCGGGCGGACCGGGGGCCGCAGCCCGCGCAGCGCCCGGATCCGGTCGACGTCGACGCGACTGTCGAGCCACTGCGCGACCGTCCCACCCACACTCGCGGCGACCACGACCAGGCCGCTGCGCACGAGCAGGGCGCGCCGCGACCAGGTCGGCGGTCCCTCCGGCCGGGCTTCGGGGGCCCGCCACGCGGTGCGACCCATCAGCGCTCGCAACAACGCGATCCCGACGACGACGGTGAGCGCAGCCGCCGCCAACCCGCCGGCGGTGCTCGTCCCGGACCGGGACAGCTGAGCCAGCAGCGCCACCGCACCGAGCAGGGCGACCGCGATCTCGCCCTCGCGCGGGTGCAGGCGGGCCAGCACTCCGGCACCGCCGGCCAGCAGCGCGATGACGACGGCGATCGTCGCGAGCAGGATCGGCTTGTCGGCCGTCCCGAAGGCCTCGATGCCACCGTCCCGCAACGCCGGCGGGGCCAGCCGGATGACGAGGTCGCCCACCGCGACCACGGGCGGAGCCGCTCCGGGGATGACGCGGCCGGCGATCTCACCGACCGCCAGGGTGCCGAGGCCAGCGGCTGCTCCCGCCAAAGCCGCAGCACGGCGCGGCATCACCATCGGCGCGCCTGCCACCGCAACCCCCTCGTCGACC
>JBKKBU010000478.1:0-3046 GCA_046713755.1 Mycobacteriales bacterium | reverse complement strand
ACCGCCATCGCATGCAGATAGGTGGAGCGGTGGCTGTAGACCACGGCCTTCGGCATGCCGGTCGTGCCGGAGGTGTGGCACATCCCGCAAGCCGCATCCTCGTCGAGGACCGGCAGGTCGACCGCCGGAGCGGCCTGCTCCAGCAGCTCCTCGCCCTCGAGGATCCCGTCGATGCCGGGAGTGGATCCCTTGCCCAGCCGGACGAACGACCGCACCGACGGCATCCGGCCCGCGACGGGAGCCAGGAGGGGCACCAGGTCGTCGTCGACGAACAGCACGACGTCGTCGGCATCGGCCACGACGAACTCGAGCTGGTCGTCGTGCAGTCGGATGTTGACCATGTGGAGCACGGCGCCGGCCAACGGCACGGCGTAGTAGAGCTCGACGTGGCGGCTGGAGTTGTTGGCGAAGGTCCCCACCCGGTCACCGGGCTGGATGCCGAGATCCTGGAGCACCGTCACCCAGCGCAGGATCCGCTCGGCGAGGGCGCCGTAGGTGGTGCGGACGCTGCCGGTGGCGAGCGCGTCGACGACCTCGCCGTCGGCGTAGACCGTCCGCAGCCGGTCGAAGATGGTCGCGACCGTGAGGGGTTGCTGCCCCATGAGGCCGTTCACGCGGACGGCTCCTGCGGCAGGCCGAGGCCCAGCACGAGCAAGGCCGCGTCGACGGGGATGCGCGCGTCGAGGCCGGTGAGGTCGCGGACCCGGCCGATCCGGTAGGACACGGTGTTGGCGTGGACGACCTCGCGGCGGGCGGTCTCCGGGACCGAGCCGGTCTCGAGGTAGGCGCGCAGTGTCGAGACGAGCACCCCGCTGGCATCGCGCGCCACGAGCACGTCCGCGACCCGGCGCCGCAGCGCGTCGGCGACCCGCTCGTTGCCGAGCAGCAGCTGCTCGACGAGCAGGTCCTCGGGGCCGAACGACCCTTCGACGTGGCCTTCAGCGACGGCGGTCGAGAGCAGCTGCTCGACGGAGCTCACCTCGGCCAGCAGCGTCCTGCCGCACGCTGCCGGCAGTCCCCACGCCACGATCGCGCCAGGCTTGCGGACCGGCCGCTCGAGCCGCTGCGGCACGAGCAGCAGCACCCGATCACCGCGGTGCCCACCGAGGGTGCCGGCGGGAGCCGCCGCGAGCAGCGCGTCGATGCCGGCCACCACGCCCTCACCGGCCACGAGAACAGGGACGTACGACGGGGCGAGCACCGTCGAGAACCGCAGGCTGACTGCTGCCACCTCGCTCGGGTCGGTCGCGGTGAGCAGCGCCTCGACCAGCTCGCGACGACGGGCGTCGAGGTCGCGCAGCCGCTCGTGGCTGGCCGCGAGGTAGGCACGTGCGAGCGCGCTCGACGTCCGGTCGACGGTGTCCATCCACTTGCTGCCAAGACCAGCGAGCAGGGTCTCTTCGCCCGGTTGCACGGCGGCGCACAGCGCGGTCCAGGCCAACCGGCCAGCAACGCGGTAGGCGTGCAGGACCGACTCGAGCGGGACACCCATGGTGAGCCGGTCTCGACCCGAGGCCTCGAAGGCGGCGAGCTCGCGCGGGCGCAGCGCCCGGTCGTGCACGACCGTCTCGAGGAAGACCTCGACGAGGCGCCGCGACACCGGCAGGACGTCAGCGACCATCTGAGCGTCCGACATCGCGGCGTACTCGGGGATCTCGGCCTGGTAGGCCTCGCCCATCCGCTGGACGAGGGGGTCGAGGTCGGCGAGCACCCGCTCGGCCAGCCCCGCGGGGCCGCCTGCCGGGACGGCCCGCAGCGCTGTCACGGGTTGCGGTCCAGCCAGTCGAGGAGGGCCTTGGTCACCTGCTCCGGCTGGTCGGTCCACAGGACGTGGTTGGCGTCCGGGACCAAGGCCAGCTCGGCTCCCGGGATCCGATCGGCGAGGGTGCGGGCGTTGTCCGGGGGGACCAGGCCATCGAGCTCGCCGTGCAGCACCAGGGTGGGCGCTGTGATGGACGGGAGGTCGTCGTAACGCGTCCACGGCAGGGTGCCCTGCACCTGCGCCGTGTAGCCGGCGAGGCTGCAGGCCAAGGGAAAGCGGACCGCCCAGTCCTCCTCGATGCGCTCCCGCGGGGTCGACGGCGCGTAGTTGAAGGGGATCGACACCTCGGCCGCTTCCTGCGGCGTCATGGTGGCGCGCCCCGAGGTCACGAGGGCCAGTGCTTCGGGGTTGATGACGGCATGTGAGATGCCCGGATGGGTGCAGGCCAGGCAGAGCGAGGTGACCCGCTCGGGGGCCGTGAGGGCGATCTCCTGAGCGATCAGTCCGCCCATGCTGGCACCGACGACATGCGCGCTGTCGATGCCGGCCGCATCGAGCACCGCCAGGCAGTCCGCAGCCATCGTCGGCACGGTGTAGGGGGCGCCGACGACGTCGCCGGTGAGCCCCGCGCCGCGGTTGTCGACCCGGATCACGCGATAGCGCTCGGCCAAGGCCGGCACCAGGCGGAACCACATCGCGGCCGGGTAGGCCAGCCCCATGATGAGGAGTACGGGGGGCGCGTCCTGCGCCCCGTCGGACTCCCAGGAGATCTCGGCTCCGTCTTCACGCAGTACGACGGCCACGTGGTGTCCCCTTCTGCTCCGGCACCTGGCGCGCGGCCAGGGCCCGCCCCGTGGCGGCTTGCAGCACCTTGCCGATGCCGAGGTGGGTGGCCAGGGTGTCCTGGTCGAGGTCGGCCACCGGCGCGGAGTGGACCACCACTCCGGTCTGCATCAGGTGCGCGGTGTCGACGAGCGACAAGCCGAACGCGACGTTCTGCTCGACGAGGACCATGGTCACGCCGCTCGTCACCACGGTCTGCAGCACCTCGTTGAGCTCGAGCTGCGCGACCGGCGACAGCCCGGCGCTGGGTTCGTCGACGAGGATCAACGACGGTTCGTTGATGAGGGCCCGCCCGACCGAGAGCGACGCCTGCTGGCCGCCGGACATCGTGCCGGCCATCTGGTTGCGGCGGTCTCGCAGCACCGGGAAGCGGTCGAAGACGCTGTCGAGCGACGCGGCGTACCTGCTCTTGTTCTTGCGGCGCAACGTGTAGGCACCGAG
>JBKKBU010000477.1:0-13272 GCA_046713755.1 Mycobacteriales bacterium | reverse complement strand
CCGCGGCGGTCCCACTCGACGACGGACTGCACGGCCACGATCAGTGGTGAGGACGACAGCCCCATGCCGAGGCCGATGAGGAACAGCGAGCCGGCCAGCTGCCAGACGGTCGACTCGGCGGTCAGTCGCACGGCGAGCAGGGTGCCGACGACGGCCAGCGAGATGCCGATCAGCGCAGTGTCGCGGAAGCCCAGCCTCAGGTAGACCCGGCCCGACAGCGCAGCCGAGATCGGCCAACCCATCGTGAGGGCGCCGAGCGCCAAGCCGGCCTCGACAGCGCCGGTGCCGAGGACGCCTTGCGCCCAGGTGGGGACGTAGGTGCTGAGGCCGATGAGCAGCGCTCCGATGCCGAGCGCCGCGAGGTTGCCGCTCACGAGCACCCGGCGCTGGAACACCCACATCGGCAGGACCGGCTCGGCGGCTCGGCGCTCGACCCAGAGGAACACGGCGAGCAGCAGCACCGCGACACCGAGGACGGCGTACGACGTGGTGGAGGTCCACGCCCAGCCGTTGCCGCCCTCGAGCAGGCCGAAGATCAGCAGCGAGCTGCCGACAGCGAGCAGCACGGCGCCGGCGATGTCGAGCCGGTGGGCGCGGCGCTCGACCTGCTCGTGGAAGCGCCGGTGCAGGGCGAGAAGGGCGAACGCACCGAGCGGCAGGTTGATGAGGAACGCCCAGCGCCAGGTGAGGTAGTCGCTGAACAGGCCGCCCGAGATCGGTCCGAGCACGGAGGAGACGGCCCACACCGAGGCGAGGTAGCCCTGCACCTTGGCGCGCTCCTGCACGGAGTAGAGGTCGCCGATGACGGTCAGGCCGATCGGCAGCACTGCGCCGGCGCCGATGCCCTGGAGCACTCGACCCGCGATGAGCACCGGCATCGACCACGCGAGGCCGCACAGCAACGACGCTGCGATGAAGACCGCGATGCCGAACATCAGCAGCGACTTTCGGCCGAAGACGTCGGAGAGCTTGCCGTAGACCGGCACCGTGACGGCCTGGGCGAGCAGGAACGCGCTGAACAGCCAGGGGAAGCTGCTGAACCCGCCGAGGTCCGCCACCACGCTGGGCACGGCGGTCGCGATGATGGTGCTGTCCAGCGCGATGAGGGCGGTGCTGAGCATGATCGCCCCCAGCACCGGGCCGCGCTCGGACCGAAGGCCGACGGACGCACGCGTAGGGGCGTCGGTCGTGCTCACGGGTGCTGGTCCTCCGGGGTCAGGGTCTGTCTAGGCCAACCCGCTGACGGCCAGGTCATTCCCCGCTCAGGCGCGAGCCGGCGGCGCCCACCAGCTAGCCGCCGATGTCACTCCCCCGCGCCGCACTGGCACTCGGTGTCGTCGCCGGAGAACCACGTGAACCCGCCGTGCACCGCGGCGACCATCGAGCCGAGCTCGTCGGCGACGACGGCCACCTCGCGACACAGATCGGCGAGCTGCTCACCGGTGGTGGCCTCCACCGGGAGGACGCCTTCGACGTAGATGTGCTGCCCGCGCACGATGACGCGGGCGGTCTCGAGACCGATGTTCGCGTCGTTGACCTCGCGCAGGACACCCACAGTCGGCTTCACCTCGGCCACCGCGCGGGACCACACCTTGACCTTCAGCCCGTCAGCGCGGGTGCTGATGAAGTACGCCGCGGAGCCCTGCCGGAACGGCAGATCGCCGTCGCAGTCCTCCAGGACCTCGGTCAGCCCCATGCCGTCCCTGACCAGCTGCTTGACGTGCGACCTTGCCATGTCCACGTACGCCACTGCGCACCCCTTCGCCTCGACCCGTAGCCTTATTTTGGCATCGGGGTACGACAGTTCCGGGGCTGTCCAGAGCGTGCTCAGTCGGAGCGGAGGGCGTCACCCCAGAGGGCTTCCATGCCGCGACTGAAGGCCACCAGCAGCACCGACTCGACGTCGGTGACCGCCCCGCGCAGGGCGGCTACGGAGATCCGCGAGGCCTCGTCGGCCGGATAGCCGTAGACCCCGGTGGAGATCGAGGGGAAGGCGACCGACTTCGCGCCGACCTCGTCGGCTCGAGCGAGCGCCGACGTATAGGCCGCGGCCAGCACCTCCGCGTCCTGCGGCCCGGCGTAGATCGGCCCGACTGCATGGATGACCCACTTCACCGGCGCGAGGCCGAAGGCCGGCGTCACAACCGCCGACCCGGCGGGGCAGGGGGCAAGGGCGCGGCAGGCCTCGAGCAGCTGGGGCCCGGCCGCGTCGTGCACCGCCCCGTCCACTCCGCCGCCACCGACCAGGCCGATGTTGGCGGCCGTCACGACGGCGTCGACGACCTGCTCGGTGATGTCTCCGCGAACCAGCACGATCTCCATCACCGGACCGTATCGCTCAACGCGCAGCCTCCGAGGCGCTCGGCCGCCTCACCGGCCGCTCTCCGAGAAGTGCTGGTAGTCCTTGGTCGAGCGGAACCGCCCACCCCAACCCCAACCGACCGACGCGAAGGCCCGATCGACCACGCCGCCGACCATCACCATCCCCTGCCGGGAGGGGGATCGATCGACGTACGCCCTTCCCTCGGGGGGCGCGACGGTCCCGTTGCGGTAGACGTAGGGGTTCTCGCGCGGGTTGATGTCGAGGGCCCGGCCATAGGCGTGCTCCGACCAGCCGCCGGAGCCGCCGACGACCGTGCGGCAGTTGAAGGCGCTGGTGTTGTCGGCTGCCATCGAGTCGTCGTCGCTGCCGCCATAGGCGTCGACCTTGCGGATCTGCCGGATCGGGAAGCGCGCGTCGCGCAGCCGGGCGAAGACCCGGCCGACCTCGTCGGCGACGTCGCGGTGGACGACCAGTACGCCGCGCCGGGCGACGCCGTTGAAGTCGACGTAGGGCACGGTCACGGCCCGCAGGCGCTCTGGCCCGACCGGGCACCCGGGTCGCCACGAGCTCGGCAGATCGGCAGCCGTGACCCGGGCGACGGTGTAGCCGGCCGCGACGGGTCGCGCGCTCGTCGTCGCCGGCGGCTGCGAACTCGGTGCGGGTGCTGCCGTCACCGAGCGGGTGGGCGGCACCGAGTGCGTAGAGGTAGGTAACACGGGTGCGGTGGAGGCCGCTGGCGTAGTGGTGGTGATCGCCGTCGGCGGCCTCGGGTCCGGTGAGTCCGTGGCGCAGGCGGTCAGCACCAGACCTACCAGCGGCAAGAGCACCCGGCGAAGCACGCTGACGACACTACGACCGCGCGCGGCCCGGGCCCGCACCCGCGCAGATCCGCCGAGATCAGCAGAGGCGACGCCCCGCCTGTGGACGACGGGCAGGTTGTGGACGGCCGCCGCCGCTCTGCCGCAATCTGCCGCACCCTGCCGGGCATGAACCTCACCGATGCGATCTACCAGCACCTCGACGCGCACGGACCGTGCACGGTCGACGACCTCTACGCCGCGATGCGCGAGCTCGGCGTGACGAAGGCAAAGACCTCTGCCTCCGTGCTCGACGCCCTGCGCCGGTCGGCGACAGCGGCCGAGCGGCTCCCGGACGGAGGGTGGGACGTCGTCACCCGCGGGCTCGTGGGCGCGACCGTGACCGTGCGGCCCCGCAGTCGGCTTGCCGACGGGGTGCTGTGGACGCACGCCGACCTCACCCCGTTCGAGGCGATGCTCCGGACCGAGCTGCCACTGCGCGACGGCGGTACGGCCCGGTGGTCGCGCGACGATGTGACGCGTCTGGTCTTCCCGCCCGGCACCCTGCCCGAGATCGGCCCAGGACAGCTGCTCGCGCTGCGGTGGGACGGGGTCGTCCTGTCCGTGTCAGTCGTGGACGAGCCCACCGCAGACCCTGACTACGTCGCCCGCATCGACCGCGCCCGCCGGCTGCTTGCCCTGCACGCGACGACCCGCGACCCCTGGACCGGCCAGGCCAGGGGAAGAGACATTCGGGGCCATGTCCTCAGCGCGCTGCGGGAGGATCCAGATCTGCTGCGCGAGCCGCTGCCGCCGCTGTCCGAGCTGGTGCCACTGCCCGACGTGGACCTCGAGTCGCCGTCCTGGTCGGCGCGCGGCCGCCGTCTCGAACTGGCGCTTCCCGACCGCATCGTCAACGAGCTCGACCGGCGGGCCGGGTTGCTCGGCGACAGCACGCCGTCGTACGCCGCGATGCTGCTCACCTCGGCGGTCGACCGGGTGCGACCGCTCGAGGCCGTGGCGCTGGCGCCCTGCTGTCCGTGCGGCGACCCGCACTGCAGCTTCGGCGCCCTTGAGTCGGACACCGACGACGACGACTGGCCGTACGTGGATCCGGCGGACGACGACGTCGAGGACTGGGAGCAGTCGCTGTCGGGCCGGTTGTCCCTCGTCCGCCGCACCCGCGGCTTCTGACGCACATGTTCAGGCGGAGGTCCGACGGTTGACGAAGGTCAGCTGAGCGACGCGACTCGCAGATGGAAGCGTCCGTCGCCGTGGTGGCGATAGACCACGAAGCCGAGTCCGCGACGTGCATCAAGAGCAAGAGCCCGCCATGGCGGCGTGATGTGCGGCGCCCCCACACGCCAGCGCAACTTGCCGCTCTTGGCGTCATAGACGGAAAGCTCCGACCCCTCAGTGATGACGGCGACCGCACCGCCAGCCTCATCGAGAGCGAGGTTGCTTGCGGAGTAGCCGGTCAGCGCAGTGAGCGGCGGTCGCGGTGCGGCACCGCTCATGTCGTATCGCGTAAGCGCCCGCGCCAGATCTGGGTCGGAGTTTGGCTCTCGGGGCCCGCTCACCCATGCCTGTCGGCCGTCCCGGCTCAGCCCGATGCCGAAGACGGGGAAGTCGTCGCGGACAGCGGCGACCTGCTTCCAGAACAGGCCGTCGAAACGGAACGTGGCAATGCGCGACGGGTAGACCGCCGAGTACACGGCTACGGTCGCGGCCTGGTCGCCCGAGGCCGCCAACCCGCCTACCCCGAGACTGTCATCCCATGGCAGCTCGAGTGGGACGGCCACTGGCAGCGAAGGGTCGATCGACACAAGTGGGCGGCGCGGATAAGGCTGATTGAGATCGAGCTCGAGGAGGACACGTCCCGCGACCGCGGACAAGGTCCACGGAGCGAACTGCACTTCGGCCTGCAAGACCGTCACGGTCCGCGTCGCCAGCGTCGCTGCGTCGAACCCGTACACGACCGCGTGCCGGGTCGGGAGCTGGCCGCCGACATAGAGCGTTCGGCCGTCAGGAGTCAGGGCCAGCCCTCCGGGTGCTCGCACGGGCAGCGTGCCGACCAGATCTCCGGCAGTGTTGTAGACGAGAACCTGAGAAGGCGGCGCCGTGGCTGCGGGTCCAGGAACATAGGACCGTCCGGGCGTGACAAACAGACGCCCGGTCTCGGCGCTGTAGACCATGCCGCTGAACGAGTCCAGCGGCAGCGCGACGTCCCGGTCGGCGGGCGCCGAGCTCGCTGTCGGCGCGATGGCGACAACGGCGCCGACAACGAGTCCGAGCGCGAGAAGGCGGGCGCGTAGCAAGGTCACGCGTGGTGCAACGACCCGGCGAGCACCGGGACACGGCTCACCCGGAGCTTCCGACGTACGACGCAAGGCTGGCCCGGCGCGCACCCGTTCGGTTCAGCGATGTGCGGCGGACGGCTCAAGGTCCGTGGCCTTCCCTGTCGAAGTCAGTCAGCGTGAAGAAGACCGGTGCCGTGCTCGCGCTCGTGCTCGCGATGGCAACGACCGGATGCAAGGACCTGTCCACGGCGACGTCCGCTGCTTCGGCCGGCTCGGACGTCCCGGACACGCGCACCGTGGAGAAGGTCACGTTGACGGCCGAGACCGCGGAGGCAACTGCGCCCCCTGCACCAACGCCCGCGGCAAGACGCCGTACGCCGACGACCGCCCCGCTGCTGTTCGCGGCGGCCGGCGGGGACGGCGACTCGTGGAAGGACCGGTCTGGACGCGAGTACCGCCTCGGCCTGGTCAACGCACCGGAATCTGGCGAGTGCTTCGGCGCTGAGGCCACCGCCCGCCGTAAAGCCCTGGTGCGTGGCGGCTTCCGGGTCAGGACCTACGCCACTGACAGTTTTGGCCGGTCCGTGTCCCTCGTGTCGCTGCCGGACGGGCGCAACCTCAACCTGTTGCTCGCCCAGCAGGGTTTCGTCGATGACCGCTACCTCGCGGAGTTCCGACACGAGAACGAGGCACTGGCCCGCCAGCTCGACGTGGCGTTCGCGGCCGCCAAGCAGGCCCGACGCGGCCTATGGGGCGCCTGCACGAGCACTCCCCAGCCGGTGGTGGCGGCGCCGGCCCCCGCCAAGGACACGGGCTCGAGCTGCCACGCGGATTACGCGACGTGCATCCCGGTCAAGGGCGACGGCTCTGGAGCCGGTGCTGCCAACGACCTCGACTGCCCCGACATCGGCAAGCTCGTGCAGCTGCGCCGGGTCGGCGTGGACCCCTATCGCCTCGACGCCGACCGCGACGGGCAGGGCTGCGACTCCTACGCCTGACCCGGATCTGCTCGCCCGACAGCTGCAGATCAGGCATCGAGGGTGCCCGGGCGTCGCCAGAGACTCCGCTCGCCTATCAGCAGGCCCCGCTCGGCCAACTGCGTCGGGGCCGTCCGGCGAGCGAGCTCGCGCATGCACGGGGTGCCTGGTGGCAGCCACGTCTCTTTCATGGCTGGCACCCGAGTCGTCCACGCGGGGCGAGGACGGCCCGTGTCGTCGGCGAGCTTCTCGGCGATCCCCGCAAGCAGAGTGTCCATCATGGGCGACCCGCTGCGGCGAGGCTTGCCTGCGATCGCCGATGCGACCTGCTCAGGGTGCAGGGCGAGGTGATCGAGAAACGCACGCAGAGCCGTCCACTCAGGCTGGTCTCGACTCTCGGTGCGCTGCCACGCAGCCACGAGATCCCCCAGCCTCGGTTGCTTCCGGGCCATCTCGGACGGCGGGGTCGGGGCTGTCGCGGACAGCTCGAGCGTGTGGCCCGTCGCCTCGATGACCCGGCTCAGCATGTCGACCGTGGGATCCATGCGCAACAGGCATGAAGCAGCATCATTTATTGGACTCACCGCCACCAGGGTTCAAAAGGCGAAGAAGAACGTCGCCCGCAAGCGACAGGCCCGCGGAGGCTTACTGGAGCAGGCCCTCGATGTCGACGATCACAGCCAGCGGACCGTCCACCCGCAGCGGCCGGCCGGGACGGGCAGTCCCCACCTCCGAGTAGCGACTGTTGACGAGCCCCCACACCGCGACCGTCGGCTCCTCCGGGTCGACGAGCCAGTACTGCCCGACGCCGGCCTGCTCGTAGAGCGATCGCTTGAGGACGCTGTCGATGCTTCGGCTCGACGGCGAGATGACCTCCACGGCCAGCGCCAACGGCGTCGTCACCGGACCATCGCCAGGATCGAGCCGACTGACAACGAGCAAGTCGGGCCGAGCTCGTAGCGCAGCCCGTCATCGGGCAGCGCCGCGAGATCCTCGAGGGTCCACACACCATCGCGCGGCAGCACGGTCACGTCGCCCATCGTCACCCCTCGTCCAGTCGCTGTCCACGCGCTCACGATGCCGCGCAACGCGTCACCCTGAAGACGGCCTGTGGACAACGCCCGGCCGACTGTCGCACGCCACCATCAGGGAGCCGGAATGACCATCGGCACGCCGACCGACCTGATGTTCAGGTGGGTCGATGCTCCTGCAGGTCCTTGCCGATTCGGTCGGCCTGCTCCTCGGACAACCCAGCCTGCTCGGCGAACTCGCTCCACCGGTCGACGGCAGCCAGCACCTCCCTGACCAGACCGCGGTAGCCGGGGACGCCGAACTGCTCGCCGACCCCGCGCAGGTCCTCGATCGTGATCGCGTCGAAAGCGCCGTTCACGCTCATCTGATGCCGCTGGGTCCACTCGCCGGTCGGGTTGTGGGCGTGCGTGATGTCGTAGGCGGGCGCGAGCTCCCACCCGCCGCCCTCCCGGAGCAGGAACGCGAAGTTCTTCGTGTGGTCGTCCCGGTTCATGCCGCTGACGTTGAACACCATCCGACGGAACGCCTGCGCGAGCGCCTCCGCTCCCATCCCGAGCCGGGTGATCGTCTGGAAGTACTGCGCGTAGCTGTGGGTGTCCCGCATCCTGAAGTCCAGGTGCGCCATGGCACACAACGTCAGGACGTGATGGCGCTCGTTGCCGCTGCCGCGATCGAAGCGCCGGGTCATGAAGTGCGTCCGCGGGCCCTCCGGCAGCAGCCGGCACTCGGTCATGTCCAGGCCGGCCGCCCGGGCCATCAGGTGGTAGGCGAACTCGATCCGGCCGTACGGCGCGCCGGCATCCAGGATCTCGGGCTGACCGGAGAGCGCGGGGCCGGTCTGGTGGCCGCTGACACCGTCGAGCTTGATCAGCCAGTGCTCGAAGCCGTCCGGGGCGTCGCACTGGCCGGACCGGACCTGCCCGGTCTCCGGCTGGTAGGCGACGACCGCCTTCGCGCGGGCACCACCGGCGCTGGTGCCGACCTGGATGAGCTGGTGCAGCGCCTCCTGCATCGTCGCTCCGTCGGTGAAGTCCCCGCGGACGACCGACCGCGCTGCGGTGACCAGGTCGGCGAGCTGCACAGCCGTCGCGTCGGTCGCGGCGTCGACCGCCGGCGGGTGGAAGGTGAGCGCCCCGACCGACCGGCCCGCGGCGTAGGCCAGCCGGTCCAGCGGCGTGATGTCGTGCTCCGCGACACCGTGCTCAGCCATCCAGGCGTTGACCAGCGCGTTGCCGAACGCGTCGGGCAGCGCGTCCGCGAGCAGCGCCGGCAGCCGGTGGAAGGTGGCCTCCGGCAGCGCCGGGAACTCGACAGCGCCCGGTCCTGCCGGCAGGTGCAGCGGTGCGAGCTCCACACCGCTGTGCAGCCACGACGGGTCGTACTCGAAGGCGTAGTAGCCGCTCGCCGGGTTGGCCGCGACCGCACCGACGGTCCGACCCCAGCAGCGGACCTCGACGACGGGGGCGGCGACGTAGCTCATGCGCTGACGTTGCGACGGACCCGGCGCACCGGCCGGCGCTGCTCCTGCTGTTGAGCCTGCAGCAGCGCCAGCGGGCTGAACGTCGGCGCCGGCGGGCTCAGCTGGTCGATCAGGTCGACCCGACCGAGCGCGCTCAGCACCCGCACGAACGTGCCGACGGTCGCGCCCTGCCCGTTCTCCAGGTGCTTGAGCGCCCCGACGGACACGTTCGCCCGATCAGCCAGCTCCTGCTGGGTCAGCCGCTCCCCCAGCCGAACCTCACGCAGCCGCTCACCCAGACGCTTCTCGAGCTCAGAACGACCAGCCATGACCCCTCCTCAGTCATAAGTATACCTCCATATATACCCGAGAGGCCAACCGGTTCCGGTTATGAAGGTCATAACTAGAGATCTTGAATCCCAGCCACGTCTTAACATTCACTTTTATGACTCTGCAAATGACCATCGTACGACGAACAGCGGGGCCACCATCGACCTCGTCAGAGGATTCGGGACTCCTCGCCCTCGCTGAGGACCCGGAGGGCGGTGACGGCGCTCAAGGCGAACGTCAGCTCCCCGCCCCCGGCCGTCTCGAACGCGATGCGACCACTGTCCACCTCCCCGGCCCAGCCGACGACAGTCCTGCTGTCGTAGGTCAGCTCCACGGGCCAGCCGAAGTAGTCCGCGTTGTCGAGCAGCTCGGCGATGCGCAGCAGGTCGTGCTCGGTCTCCACGGGACGGTCGAGCTCGTCACCCACCACATGCACGCAACCGCACTCCTCACACCACTCGCCCTGGGACGCCGGCGACAGCGGCGACTGGACGGCGGGCACGGCCGCGACGATCCGCGCCGCGAGCGCCGCGACGTCGACCTCCGCGACGGCCCGCTGCGGCACCGGCGCGGTCCGCGTCGCCACCGGACGAGTCGGCACGACCGCACCGTCGACCCCCTCGTGCACGGGGAGGTAGCCGGCCGCTCGCAGCCGGTCGACCAGGTCCGTCGGTGCGGCGTCCGCGCCGAGCAGTCCGGGAACCAGCTCGCGCAACCGCAGGGCTGCCAGCCGCTTGTCGTTCAGCAGCACCTTCACCAGCACCTCGTCGTCGCACCGGCAGAAGCTGCCCAGCGCCCCCACGCGCACGTGACCATGACGCCGGCCGAGATCCCGTACGACGTAGTCCAGCGCCTGCGGCACGCCGTGCACCGCGTGCTGCTCCAGGTAGGACAGCACCTGCTCCACCGAGCGGCCGGCATCCAGGGCCCGTCGTAGCGAGCCCTCGGTGAAGCGGAACAACTTGCCGTCCCGTCCGACTCCAGGTCGGCGAGCAGCCCCAGCTCGGCCGCGACGGACGGCGACATCTACTCGTGCTGGTGCCCGGCAGCCCTGGTGCTGTCCGCTGCGGCGTTTGGGGCGAACCTTTTGGGCTTCGCCACCCTCTACAAGTCATGACGACGATGCCGCTGGTGGGTGGTGCAGCGACAGCCGTTCCGGAGGGGCACGCCGTACACAGCGACAGCAGCGTCATCCAGGAGCTGTACAACGCCGAGTTGGCCGCTTGGTGGGCTACTGCTGCCAGCTACCCGGGACCGGGACCTGTCGCAGGACCTGGCGCAGGAGGCGTTCGCCCGGCTGTTCTCGCGCCCGATCGGGGCACGGGAGCCCAAGCCGTACCTGTCCCATGTGACGAGCAATCTCGTCAGCGGCGCTGAGCATGACCGCAAGCTGTGAAGTTCACGACCTTGACCAGGACGCGATCGCGCCCATGCTGCTGAAAGAGAGCCACATATGGACCTCCGGAGAATCGTCGTTGCACTAGCCGCGGTCGGTGGCCTGCTCGTCGCCGCACCCTCCTCCTACGCCGGAGACTGCGTGGTGGGCAGGGATGCCGCTGGCGACGCCCGCCCGTTGCCGGGTGACGCCCCCGCCGAGCACGACCTGCTCGAATTGGCTACGTCCGCGCGCGCCGACAAGACGTCGTTTCAGCTCCGGCTCTTGGCGACGCCGGCGCCCGCCGTACCCGGCCGGCAGCTCTTCTGGTTCGTGCACTTCCGGTCGGGGGCAGGCGGCCCCATCCGCCTCACGGCTGTTCGCGACGCCGCCGGTGACCACGCCAGCGTGAGCTACCTCAACGATCGAGGCTCCGGTGTGACCAAGCCGGTTCCGGTCAGGATCAACGACGCCGCCCGCACGGTCACGATCGACCTGCCGTACACGGTCGCGCCCGCCCGCCCAGGGGTGCGACTGACGGCGTTCAGCGCGGAGCACTCGGCTGCTGTGGGGACGTCGATTCCAGGTGCGCCGCCGGCCGCGCCGTCGAACTTCGGCTTGCACGTGAACGTCTACGACGACGTGCGCGGCGACGGGGACGTCGTGATCGGCCGCGCCTGCGCCTGATCACGCTGCAGGCGGCAGCAGTAAGGGGCACTTGCGCGAGACGGCGACTTTGGCGACCCCTACCCCTCACAGCGTCCCGCGAGATCTCGGCGCCCAAGTGGCGCGCGAGTGTTGATTACACACGGCTCGACCGCGGCACCGATGTGGCCGGGATCTTCCCCAATCCCGACGCCCTGCTGCTCTTGTCAGCATTCGTGCTGATGGACGTCCAACAACGACTGGCAAGCCAGCGACCGCCGTTACTTGTCCGAGGAATCCATGGCATTGTGCACGCCGGCGCCACCGACGCGCATCGAACGACAGCAGCCGGTGTCCAAGCCTCCTCGAACATCAGTTGCGCGTTCTACGGCATAGTCAATCCCTTGCGGAGCAGCAATCCACGGGACGTCACCGGTGAGGTCGGCGCCGGCAAGACCGTCGCCGTCCGCGCCGCCCTGGCCGGCCTGGACGCCAGCCGCACCACCATCGTCTACCTCGGCAACCCCGCCGCGTCAGATGGAGTCCGTCTCGGTGCGGGAGCTGCGCAACCACGGTGGCGAGGTGCTCGACCGCGGCGCGCGCGGTGAGGCGGTCTTCGTCACCCGCGACGGCGCGTAGGTCGCTGAGCTCCGGCCGCGGCGGCGGGCCAGTCGTCCGACCGCCGACCTCATCGCGTCGAGGCGACGACTCCCCCGTGTCGATCCCGCGGCGCTGCGCACAGACCTCGACGCAGTCATCGACAGCAGCCTGTGACCGCGCCGCAGGCACGAGGGCTGCTGGACACCTCCACCGTCATCCTGCTCGGAGCCTTGGCGATCCCACCCTCCTTCCCGACGAGTGCCTGGTGAGCGCGGTGACCTTGGCCGAGCTGTCGGTCGGCCCGCATGTCGCCAAGACCGCGGCGGAGCGGGTGGCCCGCCAGGCCCATCTCCAACAGGCAGAGGCTGATTTCGAAGCCGTGCCGTTCGACGCGGCGGCCGCCCGTGCCTTCGGTCGCGTGGCGGCCTCGCTGCGGGCGTCAGGGCGCAAGCCGGCGGCGCGGGCGTACGACGCCCTCATCGCTGCCACCGCCATCGCCAACGACCTCGAGCTCTTCACCTGCAGCCCGGAGGACTTCCAGGGCATCGACGAACTCCGAGTGCGGACGGTCCCCCACCCCGACGCCTGACTCCTGGTGTGGTGCGCATCACTGTGTGATAGTGAGAAGATGCTGCAAATCAACCGCGCTCGGATCCGCCCGCGCCTCCCGCTGCTGCTCGCCCTCGGGTTGAGCGTCGCAACGTTCGTCCCCACCGCACTCGCCGCCCCGCAGCCGCCGCCGACCGCTCCGTCGCTCGCGCAGCAGGGGCCGCTGGACACCGCGGCGGACACCGCCGAGGCGGACTTCTTCGAGGACCGCATCGCCGACTTCTTCTCCCCCACCGCGCGGCTGGGCGAGGCCCCGGGTCCCGACGACCACGGTCAGGTCTACAACCTCGTCTACGCCACCACCGACCGCCAGCCCGGGCAGGAGGTCGGCACGTCCGGGGCCGGCGACTCGGCCCTCTACACCGGCAACTACCTCGCGGGCCAGTCCTACCGGTTCGCGCTCGCGACGAAGCGGCTCGCCGCGCTGACCACGGCCCGCGACACCTACCTCGCCGCGCATCCGCAGGCCGACTCCGGACGCAACGTCGGGAACGGCACGGGCAGTGCGGGGCTCGCCGCCCTCGACGCCGAGATCGCGCAGTGGCAGACGCAGCAACGCGACGCCAAGCGCCGGGTGGACGTGCTGACCCGCCAGTTCCACATCCTCAGCAACATCTCGAAGGCCTGGGACTACGCGTTCGCCCCGAAGATCAACGGTCGCGACGTCGACCCCCGCAACCCGCAGCAGGCCGTCGACGGCGTCCGAGGACTCGTCGCGGACGCTCCCGGCCTGGTGGCCGGTGGGCCTGGCAGCGTGCTGCGCCGCGGGTTCGTCGACTACAACGGCGGCCTCGTCCACGGCGAGCCGGGGCTGCTGTTCCGCGC
>JBKKBU010000476.1:0-3889 GCA_046713755.1 Mycobacteriales bacterium | reverse complement strand
GGGGGGGGGGGGGGGGGGGGCGCGGGGGGGGGGCGGCGCCCCGCGCGCCGCCGCCCGGTGCTACGGGACGACTGGCCTGAGGTCGCCGGTGGAGCCGTCGTCGCGACGCCGGGTCTTGTCGGCGTACATGGCCTGGTCGGCCAGGTCGAGCAGCGTCTCGGCGTCGATGGGCCGGGGCGGTTCCGTCATGGCCAGCCCCACCGAGGCGCTCAGCTGGAACGGCACGCCACCGGCCCGGAAGGGTTCGGAGCAGGCGACCGCGATCCGCTCGGCGATCCGCTCGGCGTCGCGCCGCTCTCCGACGCTTTCGCAGAGCACGACGAACTCGTCGCCTGCCCACCGGGCGACAGTGTCGGCGGTGCGGGCGCAGGCCGCGATGCGCCGTCCCGCTTCGCGCAGCACGTCGTCGCCGGCGCGGTGACCGGCCATGTCGTTGACGGCCTTGAAGTTGTCGAGGTCGACGAAGAGCACGGCGAGCTCGTGGCCGCCGCGGTTGCGCTGGGCCAGCGCGTGCTCCAGGCGGTCCTCGAGCAGGTAGCGGTTGGGCAGCCCGGTCACTGGGTCGAGCAGGGCCCGCTCGCGCAGCGCGGTCTCCATCGCCTTGAGGTCCGTGATGTCCTCGACCGCATGGACCGTCAGGAGCACCTGGTCCTCCTTCGACGTCACCTGCGTCACGGTGGTGCGCACCCAAGTGCGCCGGCCGTCGCCGCGGACGAAGGTCCGCTCGCGCTTGTCGCCCGGCTCGTCGGGGCGGGTCAGTGCGAGGTCGCTGCCCATGAGGGTCTCGAGGGTCGCGCCGAGGGCGGCCCTCCGGTCGACGCCGAGCAGCACGAGCAGGGCGTCGTTGACGTCAATGAGGGCGCCGTTCTGGGCGGAGATGCCCACCCCCACCCCGAGTCGACCGAAGACCTGTTGCAGTGCGGTGTCCCTCGCGTGCTCCTGTACCGCCCGACGCGATTGCGCGAGCTCGTCCACTTCATTCACTGCAGTCACCCCCCCTTGCGCCCCGGATGGGGCTTGTGCACATCGACTGCCTCGTGTCTTGGGCTGTCACCACGGCAACGTCGCGCGGCTGCGGAGGACACGGCGCGGGGGCCAAGATGGGAGGAAAGAACTACGTGACTGGCCAGTACTGACTACGGTCGGACGGGCCGCGCGCGGGCCCGGGCGGGATGGGCACCTGAACCTGGTCAGTTTGGGCCCTCGCGAAGCGGCCCGTTCGGGTGGTTATCGACGGTGGCCTGCGTCTCGGGTTCAGCGGTCGCCTCGGCTTGTCGAAGACGGGAAGAGCGCCCGTCTTCGACGGCGCTTTGCTCGGGACCGACTCGCGGAAGAAGCCGCGCTATTGATGGGCAACGTGGCAGTTCTGGTGGGTGGACATGTGAGCGCTTCGGGTGCTTCCATCGCTGGGGTGTGCAGCGACGATGAGGTGAGTTCGATCGCGGGCGCGCGTCGACAGGCTCGGCGCATGTGGTGGTCGCTGACTCCGGTGGTCGTACTGGTTGTTTGCATTCTTCCGATATCGGGCTTGGCCGTCGGGGTCTGGGCCAGTTTCATGCCGGCGATGCTCGCCGTGGTGATCGGCCTGGATGTCCTCTCCGCCGTGCTCTTGGTGAGCCAGTTCCGTGCGTCGGGTGACCGGCGGGCGCTGGTGCTGGCGTCGTCGTATGTCTTCTCGCTGTCGATCCTGGTCGGCTTCAGTGCGTCGTTCCCCGGCATCATCGGGGCCGTTGGTCCGCTGGGGCGGTGGCCGTCGACGGCACCGTGGTTGTGGACGGCGTGGCACACCGGCTTCCCGGTCCTGCTGGCAGCCGCTGTCGCGCCGTGGCCCAGGCGCTGGACTGAACCGGTGTCGGCGGCCAGTCGCCGACGCGCCGTCCGGCTGTCGCTGACGTCATCGGCGGCGGTGGGAGCGCTGGCGGTCCTGATCGCCGTCACCGGCCGCGGTTGGCTGCCCGTTCTTATCGACGGTGTCGACACCAGCGCGTTGACGGAGGTCACCGGTCCGGTGACCGTGCCGGTCGTCGCGGCTGCGACGGTGGTGGCCGTCGCCGGTGCGACGCGGCTGTCGGGGCCGGTGCGATGGGCCGCTCTGGCCACCGCGGCCGTTCTCGGTGATGTGGTGCTCACGTTGTTTTCCCTGCACCGTTACAGCCTCGGCTGGTACGCCGGCCGAAGCCTGACCGTGGTGGCCTCCGCGGTCGTGCTGATAGCGATGCTGGCCGAGTTCGGCCGTCTCAGGGACCGGTTGGCGGTGGAGGCTCACCGGCTGCGAATCCTGTTGAACCGCAGCGAGGAACTTGAAGGGTTGCACTCGACCTTGCTGAACCTCATGAGCGACGGCGTGATGCTGCGCGGACCCGACGGCCGGGTCATGGCGACCAACCCGGCCGCCGAGACCCTGCTGGGGCTGACCCCCGACCAGGTCTATGGCAGGGCACCGCTGCCGGCCGACTGGAACGCCGTGCGAACCGACGGAACGCGGTGGGCGGTCGAGGACGCACCGGATCTCGTGACGCTCAAGACGGGGGTGGCGCAGCGGGACCGGATCGTCGGGGTGCCGCTGCTGGACGGCGGTCGGCGGTGGCTGCGGATCAACACCACCGCGACCCGTGACGCTGACAGTGGCGCCGTCCAGTACGTCGTGGCGTCCATGACGGACGAGACCTCACGACACACCGCCCAGATGGCCGCCCGTCGCGAGCTCGATGCCAAACGTGCGCGCATCCAGGCGGTGCTCGACGCTGGCGGACCGACGATCGTGGTGCAACCCATCGTCGACCTACGCACCCGGGAAGTGGCCGGTGGTGAGGCGCTGTCCCGGTTCCAGGGGCCACCTGAGCAGGCGCCTGACAGGTGGTTCGCAGACGCGGCCGCTGTCGGCTTGGGGACCGAACTCGAGCTCGCCGCCGTCCGTAAGGCCCTCGCCTTGCTCGACGCGATGCCCGGCGACGGCTACCTGTCGGTGAACGTGTCACCCGCGACCGCGATCAGCGCCGAGCTCGTCGAGCTACTGGCAGCCGGCGATCTCAGAAGCGATCGGATCGTGCTGGAGCTGACCGAACACGCCGACGTCACGGATTACCCCACGCTGCTCACGTCGCTGGCGCACTTTCGGGCGCTGGGCGTGCGGGTGGCAGTCGACGACGCCGGAGCCGGTTTCGCAAGCCTGTCCCACATTCTGAACCTGCGACCCAACGTCGTGAAGCTCGATGCGGCCCTGGTCCGCGGCATCCACACCGACCCGGCACGGCGGGCCCTCGCCGCGGGGCTGCTGATCTTCACTCACGAGATCGGAGCATGCCTCGTCGCCGAGGGCATCGAGACCGAGGACTAGCTCACGGCGCTACGTGACGTCGGAGTGACGCATGGGCAGGGCTTCTACCTCGGCCGGCCGGCACCACTACCCCTGCTCGCGATCGTGCCAGTACCACGAAGGCTGGAACCGTTGGCGGCTTCGATCAGCTCGCGGCGCCAGGGGCGACCTGTCAGCCGGCGGGTAGTCGGCGATGCGAACTCTCCCGCCGAGTCAGGGGTGAGGTGATCCGGCGCAAGTCAACGAGAACCTCGCCGCAAAGGCCAGGTCAGCGGGGACACGTGGCGATCGAATGGACCGGATGGTGCCGCGGATCGTCGGCGTGTCCGGGCTTTCGGCTGTCTGTTTGCACGGCATTGAAGCGCCAGCAGCGGGGATCAGGCGTCTGCGGGGAGCAGCGTGAAGGCGTCGTGTTCGGTGAGGGGGTGAACGGCGCGGAAGTCTCGTTGATCGAGGGTGAGCACGGCGTTGGTGCGGAACTTCGCCGCGAAGGCGACGTTCAGGGCATCGGCGAGGTCAAGCCGTAGATCGACGTAGCGGGCGCGGACGGCCTGCGCGGTGTCGAGGATGTCG
>JBKKBU010000475.1:0-5734 GCA_046713755.1 Mycobacteriales bacterium | reverse complement strand
GGCTGCTGACCTCGCAGCTCAACCACGAGCGGGTCGGCCTGGCTGCCTTCAGCGGCCGGACCGAGGCGCTGTGGGACGCGGTCCGCGACTGGTGCGTCGAGACGGGCGTCGCGCAGGAGCCGTGGGTCCAGGCGGATCTCGCCAAGACGTGGGCGCAGGTCGAGGCGATGCGACTCCTCAACTGGCAGCTCACGGCCTCGGTGGCCACGAGCTCGGTGTCCGTCGCCGATGCCTCCGCGGCCAAGGTCTTCGGCACCGAGACGCATGTCTCGGTCTGCCGCACGCTGTTTGGGCTGCTCGGCGCAGCAGGAGCCCGGCGACAGGGTTCCCCGGATGCCGTTCTTGACGGCCGGGTCGAAGTTCTCACCCGCGGCGCGATCGTCAACACCTTCGGCGGCGGCGTCAACGAGGTGCTCCGCGACCTCATCTGCACGACCGGTCTCGGCATGCCGCGGGGCACTCGATGACGGCCCCGACCGACGACCAGCTGGCGCTGGTCGGGCTCGCGACCGACGTCATGGCCGGTCGGTGCAGCAACGACCAGCTGGCCACCGTCGAGACCTCCGAGACGCGCATCGACGAGACGCTGTGGTCCCTGCTGACCGATGCCGGCATGGTCGGCATCGCGGTCCCCGAGGCGTACGGCGGTGCCGGACTCGGCCTGACCGAGCTCTGCCTGCTCGCCGAGGTGACCGGCCGGCTGGTAGCCCCGGTGCCGCTGCTCGAGACCGGGCTCGCCGCCCTGGCGGTCGCCCGGTCCGACGTGGCGCAGGTCGCGGAGCGCTGGCTGCCGGCCGTCGCCGCTGGAGCGGTGTTGGCCGTAGCCGTCGATCTCACCGATGGCTTCCCCTCGGTCCATGCCGACGGCGCTGCCCTGACGGGCACTGTGCGGCAGGTGCCTTTCGGGCACGTCGCAGAGGCACTTGTCCTGGCCGCGCTGGACTCCGACGGAACGCCTGCCCTGTGGCTGGTGGAGACCGCCGGGCTGGCCCGGCGACAGGTCGTGCAGACCGACCACTCGATCGCGGTCGACCTCGTCCTGTCGGGCGCTCCCGCCGTCCGCCTCGGTGGTGAGTCGGCCGTCGGCTGGCTGGCCGACCGGCTCCGGCTCGGGCTGGCGGCCCAGCTGCTCGGCCTCGCCGACGAGGGGATCCGCGAAGCGGCGGCGTACCTGTCAGGCCGGGAGCAGTTCGGCCGGCCGTTGGCGACGTTCCAGGCGACCAGCCAGCAGCTCGGCGACGCCTACTGCGACGTGCAGGCCATGCGCGCGACGCTCTGGCAGGCGGTCTGGACGGTGGAGCACGCCCGCGAGTCCGCAGCCCGATCGACAGGTGTGGCGACCTGGTGGGCCACCGACGGCTCCCAACGGGTTCAGCACACGGTGCAGCACCTGCACGGCGGGATGGGTGCCGACACGACGTACCCGGTCCACCGCAGGCTGCTGCGCACCATGACGGCTGTCGCGCGGCTCGGTGGGTCGTCCCGTCAGCTCGTCGCTCTCGGCCGCGAGGTCCTCACGCCCAGACCCAACGTCTGCTCGGTCTCAGCGCGAGCCGGCCCCGCGCGAGCGGCCGTTGCGGGGGAGGGATCAGGACTGGGCGAGCAGGTCGGCTTCCTCGGCGGGGGTGAGCTCGACGGCCAGGGACGGCTCGCCCCGGTCGCGATCCCAGGCCAGCACGGCCCGCGCGGTGTCCACCAGGGGAGTGGCGGTGAGGCCGACGGCCCGGGCGGCCGCGGCCGACCGGCGGAACATCACGTCCCAGCTCTCGTCGGGCAGCACCAGCGGGAAGCCGGGGCGGTGCGCCACCTCCTGCACCTCGACGGTGGTCCCGGCGGCGACCGCGCAGGCTTCGATGAGGGACCGCAGGGTGACTGGCTCGGCCGGTCCGACGGCGTTGAAGGTCCCGGCGCGGTCGTCCTCCAGCAACTGCGCGACCAAGCGGGCCAGGTCACCTGAGTCGACGACCTGCACGGGCTGGTCAGGTCGCCCAGGCAGAGCCACCTGTCCGCCACGGGCGGCGCGTCGTACCCAGTAGGTGAAGCGGTCGGTCCGGTCGTGCGGACCTGCCACCACCCCTGGTCGGACGATGGTGGCCGCCGACCCCCACAGCGAGAGCACGTCGTCCTCGCAGGCGACCTTGAGCGGACCGTAGGCCTCTGACGCGTAGTCCTCGGTGTCGCGCCGAGCCGGCAGGCGCGGGGAGTCCTCAGCCATGTCGTCGGCGCCGCGCAACTGGTCGTAGACCGAGCCGGTGGAGATGAACAGGTAGCGGCCCTCGCGGTCGTGCAGGACCGAGTGTGCCTGCTGGACATGCCGGGGGACGTAGCCGCTGACATCGACGACGGCATCCCACAGTCCGCCCGTGAGGGCGGCGTAGTCGCCAGCGTCCCGGTCGCCGACCAGCCGCGGCGCCTCGGGGAACAGGTCGGTGCCGGTGACGCCTCGGCTGAACAGCACCACCTCGTGGCCGCGGCGCAGCAGCTCCTGGGCGATCGCCCGCCCCACGAACGACGTCCCACCGAGCACCAGGATCTCCATGGGGCCACCCTAGACAGCGCCGGCTCAGGGGCAACTACTTGCGTAGTGAATGCATCCGTGCGACGGTCCCATCCATGGACGTGGCACTGAGCGCGATGGCAGGGGCCCTCAACGAGCTCTACCGGCTGTCGAGCAGCCCACGGTTCCATGCGGACACGGTCGCGACCACCGGCGTGCAGGTGACCCGCACGGGCCTGAAGTTCCTCAGCCTCGTCAACGACTCGCCGGGTATCGGCGCGCGGCAGCTAGCCGCTGCCCTCGACGTCAGCCAGCCCACCGCCAGCCGGGTGCTGCAGCAGCTCGAGACCGACCAGCTGGTGGCGCGCCATGCGAGTGACAGTGACGGCCGGGCGTCGCACTACGTCGTGACCCGCAAGGGCAAGCGGGCGCTCGACAAGGTCCACGGCTATCACGTCGACCAGCTCGCGAAGGCCCTCGCCGACGTGGACGCGGCCCGCCGGACTGGCCTGGCCGACGCCGTGACCGAGCTCGTCTCCAAGCTGCACGCCGATGACCGATCCGCCAGGAGGACCGCATGACCGCGACCGATGACGCCGTTCGTCTCATCGAGAAGGGCACGGCCCCGGCGCGCTTCGCGCGGGGCTGGCACTGCCTCGGCTTGGCTGCGACCTTCAAGGATGGCAAGCCCCACAGCATCGCGGCCTTCGGCGGCAAGCTGGTGGTCTGGCAGGGCGCCGACGGCGGGCTGCACGTCCTTGACGCCTACTGCCGTCACATGGGCGGCGACCTCTCGCAGGGGGAGGTGATCGGCGACAACATCGCCTGCCCGTTCCACTCGTGGCGATGGGGCGGTGATGGGAAGTGCCAGGAGATCCCCTACGCCAGACGCATCCCGCCGCGGGCCCGGACCAGGACCTGGCCGACGCTGGAGCGCAATGGCCAGCTCTTCGTCTGGAACGACCCCGAGGGCAGCGCGCCCACCGATGACGTGACCATTCCGTTCTTCGAGGGATACGAGGTAGGCGGCACCGGCGAGTGGACCGACTGGACCTGGAACGAGGTGCTGGTCGAAGGCTCGCACTGCCGGGAGATCATCGACAACATGGTCGACATGGCGCACTTCTTCTACATCCACAAGGGCGTGCCGACCTACTTCAAGAACGTCTTCGAGGGCCACCTCTGCACGCAGTACTACGCAGGGACCAACCCGGAGCACGCGGCGACCGGGGCCCCCATCGAGGTCGGGCAGTACGAAGGGCAGAGCACCAAGTCCGAAGCGACCTACTTCGGCCCGTCGTACCTCGTCGACTGGCTGTGGGACACCTACGGCGCGATGACGATCCAGTCGATCCTCATCACCTGCCACTACCCGGTGAGCGATGACAGCTTCATGCTCCAGTACGGGATGATCGTCAAGAAGATCGAGGGGCTCGACGACGAGGCCAACGCGAAGGTCGCGCGCAAGATGACGCGGCTGATCGGCGAGGGCTTCATGGGCGACGTGCGGATCTGGCAGAACAAGACCCGCATCGACAACCCGCTGCTCTGCGAGGAGGACGGGCCGGTCTACCAGCTGCGCCGTTGGTACGACCAGTTCTACGTCGACCGCGCCGACGTCGATCCGGAGGCCACCAAGCGCTTCGAGTTCGAGATCGACACGACCCGCGCCGTCGAGTCCTGGCAGAAGCAGCTGGTCGCCGAGGCTGCAGCTGCCGCGCAGGAATCGGCGCAGGCGCCCGCCTGATGGTTCTTCGGCTCGGTGCCGACGACACCCCGCTCCTGCAACCCGTCACCTGTGCGAGCTGCGGCACCGTGGTGCTGGTCCGCAAGAACAGCCTCACGCAGACGACGGTGCAGTGGCAGGGCCCGACCGACGACTGCCCGGAGCTCCGCGCGCGTCGGGACGCCGGCGAGCTCACCGCCAGGGTTGCCCACTGCGACCGGCTCCGCGCGTCCATCGACGAGGCCGTCGTGGCCGGCACGCTCACGGTCGTCGAGTGAGCGACCACTCCCCGCGGACGCTGCGGGTGAAGGAGGTCATCCGCGAGACGCCCGACGCGCACTCGGTCGTCTTCGAGGGCGAGCCGCTGCCGTACAAGCCCGGTCAGTTCCTCACCCTGCGCATCCCCAGCGATCGCCAGCCCACGGCCCGCTGCTACAGCCTGTCGAGCTCGCCGTTCACCGACGACCACATGACGGTGACGGTGAAGCGCACCCAGGGCGGCTACGGCAGCAACTGGATCTGCGACGCGGTCGGTGCCGGGACCGAGATCGACATCCTGCCGCCCAGTGGTCACTTCACGCCGAAGGACCTCAGCCGGG
Source organism: Mycobacteriales bacterium (assembly GCA_046713755.1). Taxonomy (GTDB): domain Bacteria; phylum Actinomycetota; class Actinomycetes; order Mycobacteriales; family SCTD01; genus JAUYQP01. The sequence goes on along the minus strand of JBKKBU010000475.1, from coordinate 912 downwards.
ATCTGCTGCTCTACGCCGGTGGCAGCGGCATCACGCCGGTGCTGTCCATCCTGAAGTCGGCCCTGACCCAGGGCACCGGCAAGCTGGTCCTCGTCTACGCCAACCGTGACGAGCAGTCCGTCATCTTCGCCACCGCACTCGCCGAGCTGAGCCGACTGCACCCGGACCGGCTGGTCGTGCACCACTGGCTGGAGACCGTCCAGGGCCTCCCCAGCCCGGAGCAGCTCCGCGAGATCGGCCGGCCCTACGCGTCGTACGAGGTCTTCGTCTGCGGACCGGGTCCGTACATGTCAGCGGTCGAGCGGGCGATGGCCGAGCTGGGGGTGGCGCGGCATGACGTTCACGTCGAGCGGTTCGTCAGCCTGGAAGGTGATCCGTGGGCGAAGCCGGAGCTGCTCGCGCCGGCTGACGGGCCGACTGCGATGGTCCATGTGCTGCTCGACGGCGTGCAGCACGAGGTGGCCTGGCCGGTCGGGAGCAAGCTGCTCGACGTGCTGCTCGACAAGGGGCTCGATGCGCCCTACTCGTGCCGCGAGGGCAACTGCAGCGCCTGCGGCTGCAAGCTGCTCGAGGGCGAGGTCTCCATGATCGACAACAAGGTCCTCGAGCAGCAGGACATCGACGAGGGCTGGGTTCTCGCCTGTCAGTCGCTGCCGGTCAGCGACGTCGTGAAGGTCTCGTACGACGACTGAGTCTGGTCTGACAGGGTGGCGGGCGTGACAACTCGCTGGCCTGCTGCTGCCGGGCTGGCGGTGGGCCTCGCCCTCGACGCGCTCCTGGCCGATCCCCGCCGCGGGCACCCGGTCGCCGCCTTCGGAGCCCTGGCCGGCCGATGGGAGCAGGCGGTCCACCGAGACTCGCGCGCCGTCGGTGCGGGTTACGCCGCGGCGCTGGTCGGCGGTGCTGTCGCTG
>JBKKBU010000474.1:0-3155 GCA_046713755.1 Mycobacteriales bacterium | reverse complement strand
TACTACTGGCACTTCGTCGACGTCGTGTGGATCGGGCTGTTCGCCGCGATCTACATCATCCAGTGAGCGGAACGCACCCCATGAGCAAGCTCGAGACCAAGGCCCGTCGGCGCGGGAAGGTCGGCGGCTACACCGTCGTCCTGCTCGCGCTGAGCGTGGTCGGCGCCCTCTACACCGCGGTCGCCTCCCCCAGCAGCGCCCAGGACGAGCAGCCCGCGACCAGCCAGTCGATGGCGGTGGAGCAGGGCCGCGCCCTCTACCTGTCCGGCTGCTCGGCCTGCCACGGGCTCAACCTCGCGGGCGGCGCCGGCGGCGCGTCCCTGATCGGGGTCGGCGAGTCGGCTGTCGTGTTCCAGGTGGAGAGCGGCCGCATGCCGCTCAACGCCGGCCTGCAGCAGGCGCCGCGCAAGAAGGTCCGCTACACGACCGAGCAGATCGACGCCCTCGCGGCGTTCGTGCAGAGCAACGGCGGCGGACCGACGCTGCCGTCGGGCTCGCTCACCGACGGCGACCTGCAGCTCGGCGGGGCGCTGTTCCGCACCAACTGCGCCAGCTGCCACAACTTCGCCGGCTCCGGCGGGGCGCTCACCTACGGCAAGTACGCCCCGGAGCTGACCCCGGCGAGCGCGCGCGTCATCTACTCGGCCATGCAGTCCGGCCCCGAGTCGATGCCCCGCTACGGCGACAACCAGCTCACGCCCGAGGAGAAGCGCTCGATCACGCGCTACGTCGAGTACATCACCGCCGCCGAGGACCCGGGCGGCGCTGGCCTGGGCCGGCTCGGCCCGATCTCGGAGGGCCTGGTCATCTGGCTCGCCGGCATCACCGCCCTGGTCGCCATGACGCTGTGGATCGGAGCCCGCTCATGACCTCCCCCACCGGCCCGTCCAACACGGGTGGCCAGCAGCCCTCTCCCCCCACCGGGCAGACCTCCGCTGAGGCCGCGGGCTCGATCCGCGACCGGCTCCGCGCGCCGCCCACCGACGAGGGCCAGCCCGGTGACAACCGGGAGACCGGGGTCGACGAGCACGGGTTCAGGAACACGGACAGCCGGGCCGAGCTGCACAGCGAGGGCCGCGACGACCGTCAGCTGTCCGACAGCAAGACGCCGGTCGGCGTCGAGGCCCCGGTCCACCACGAGCTGACCGAGGCCGAGGCCAAGTCCGCCGAGCGCAAGGTCGCCGCCCTGTTCGTCCTGAGCTTCCTCGGGGTGATCGCCTTCGTGGTGACCTTCTTCGTCGGCGAGGAGCAGTTCGGCGAGCCCGGCAGCACGATCTTCACGCCGCTGCTCGGCACCTTCATGGCGATCGCCCTGTTCGGGATCGGCGCCGGCGCGGTCCTGTGGGCCAAGACGCTCATGCCCGACGAGGAGGCCGTGCAGCAGCGCCACCCGTTCGGCTCCCCCAAGGACGAGCGCGCCGCCACCGCGCAGGCGCTCAAGCAGGGCCTCAACGACACCGGGCTGCCGCGACGCAAGCTCCTGCGCAACACGCTGCTGCTCGGCGCCGGCTCGTTGGCCCTGCTGCCGCTGCCGTTCGTGGGCTTCCTCGGCCGCTTCCAGAACAAGGAGGCCAAGCTCTCCAAGACCTCCTGGGCCGAGGGCGTCCGCCTGATCCGCCAGAACGGCACGCCGGTGCGCCTGGGCGACCTGCAGATCGGCGGCGTCGAGAGCGTGTTCCCCGACGTCTTCCACGGCACGCTCAAGGCCGACTCCCCCACGCTGCTCATCCGGATGCGCCCGGAGGAGCTCAAGCTCACCGGTGAGGCCGAGACCTGGGCCTACCAGGGCCACGTCGCGTACTCCTCGATCTGCACGCACCTGGGCTGCCCGGTCAAGCTCTACGAGCAGCAGACGCACAACCTGCTGTGCCCCTGCCACCAGTCGACGTTCAGCGCGTCGACCGGCGGGAAGCCGCTGTTCGGACCGGCCGCCCGGCCGCTGCCTCAACTGGCGATCACCGTGGACCCGGAGGGATACTTCGTGGCGACAGGCGACTACAAGGAGCCCGTCGGGCCGAGCTACTGGGAGCGTGGAGCATGAGCCTTCTCGAGAAGGGCACGGACGGCACGGCCGCCTGGGTCGACGACCGTCTGGGCGCTGCCGGCTACGTCCGCAAGAGCCTGAACAAGGTCTTCCCGGACCACTGGTCCTTCATGCTGGGCGAGATCGCGCTCTACTCGTTCGTCATCCTGCTGCTCACCGGCACCTACCTGTCGTTCTTCTACACCCCGTCGCTCACCGAGGTGGTCTACGACGGCTCGTACGTCCCGCTCAAGGGCGTGACGATGAGCCAGGCGTACGCCTCGACGCTGGACATTAGCTTCGACGTGCGCGGCGGCCTGATCATGCGGCAGATCCACCACTGGGCGGCGCTGCTGTTCATGGCCTCGATCGTCGTCCACCTCATGCGGGTGTTCTTCACCGGCGCCTTCCGCAAGCCCCGTGAGATCAACTGGGTCATCGGCGTCGGCCTGCTCGTGGCCGGCATCCTCGAGGGCTTCGCCGGCTACTCCCTGCCGGACGACCTGCTCTCCGGCACGGGCCTGCGCATCGCGTACTCGATCGCCCTGTCCATCCCGGTCATCGGCACCTGGGCGGCGTTCCTGGTCTTCGGCGGCGAGTACCCCGGCACCGCGATCCTGGACCGGCTGTACGCCGGCCACATCCTGCTGATCCCCGGCGCGATCCTGGGCCTGATCACGTTCCACCTCGCGCTCGTCTGGTACAACAAGCACACCCAGTTCGCCGGGCCCGGGCGGACCGAGGACAACGTCGTCGGCTCGCGGCTGTTCCCCTCGTACGCCGCGAAGGCCGGTGGGTTCTTCTTCCTGGTCTTCGGCGTCACGGCGGCCCTCGGTGGCCTCGCGCAGATCAACCCCGTCTGGCTGTACGGCCCGTACAACGCCTCCCAGGTCTCGGCCGGTTCGCAGCCCGACTGGTACGTCGGCTTCCTGGACGGCTCCACCCGCCTGATGCCCAACTGGGAGATCAGCGGCCTGGGCTACACGGTCCCGATCAACGTGCTCGTGCCCACCGTCGTCCTGCCGGGGATCATCTTCACGATCATGGCGCTGTACCCGTGGCTCGAGGCCCGCCTGACCGGCGACCACGAGTACCACAACCTGCTCGACCGGCCGCGCGACGTCCCGGTCCG
>JBKKBU010000473.1:0-6128 GCA_046713755.1 Mycobacteriales bacterium | reverse complement strand
CGGGTGAAGGCCAGTGCCTCGGCCAGATCCGCCTCGCGCTCAGCGCGATCCACACAGCGTCGGGTGTTGATCTCCACAACCACCAAGCCGTTGAAGTCACGCGCCGCCAACCCCTCGAGCAGCTCCGCGCACGGCTGCGTCCCCCGGCCGGGCACCAGGTGCTCGTCGCGTGCCGAGCCGTTGCCGTCGGCGATGTGGACGTGCTGCAGCCGGTCGCCCATCGCGTCGGCCATCGCCAAGGCGTCGGACTGCGACACCGAGGTGTGCGACAGATCCAGCGTGAAGTAAGGGAAGTCCTCGGTGGTCGGGTCCCAGTCGGGGCTGTAGGGCGTGACCTCCCGACCGCGGGCCCGCAGCGGAAACATGTTCTCCACGGCGAAGTGCACGTCGGTCTCGTTGCGCATCTCCTGGATGCCGCCGACGAACTGCCGGGCGTACTCCCGCTGCCACCGAAACGGCGGGTGCACCACGACGGTCTGCGCGCCGAGCTCCTCGGCGACGTCCTTGGCCTTCACCAGCTTGGCCCACGGGTCGGTGCCCCACACCCGCTGGGTGATGACCAGGCAAGGCGCGTGCAGCGCCAGGATCTCGACGCCGTGGTAGTCCGCCAGCCGGCGCAACGCGGTCGGGTCCTGACTGACCGGGTCGGTCCAGACCATGACCTCGACCCCGTCGTAGCCGAGGTGCGCTGCCATCTCGAACGCCGCCGAGGTCGACTCGGGGTAGACGCTCGCCGTCGCCAGCGCCACCCGTGCCGGGGGCACGAGCGGCATCGGGGCGCCGGCCGTCGTCATCAGGTCCGACCCTACGGGGCACGTCGTCGTACGACGAAATGCGCGCGCGCCACTAGCCGCCGGCCAGCCAGTCGAGGCGGCGCAGGATGACGCCCTCGCGCAGCGCCCACGGGCAGAGCTCGACCTGCGCGAGGTCGAGCGCGACCAGCGCCTCGTGGGCGACCAGGGCCCCCGCGAGCAGCTGCGGGGCGCGGCTCACCGACACCCCGGGCAGCGTCGCGCGCTCCGCAGCGGTCATCGTCGCGAGCTGCTCGACGATCCGGCCGAGGCCGTCGCGGGTCAGGCGCCGACGCACGCGGGGTCCCTGGGCGGAAGGAGCAGCACCGTCGAGGCGGGCCAAGGAGCGGAACGTCTTGGAGGTCACGACGCCGCGGTCCGGGCGACCCGCAGCGAGCAGCTCCGGTGCGACGTCGGCGAGCGCCTCCTGCACGTGCGCACGCGCTGCCACAAGCGCCTTGCGACTGGGCGGCTCGTCCAGCAGCAGGTCCCGCGTCAGCCGGCCGGCACCGAGCGGGAGGGACACCGCGACCTCAGGGTCCTCGTCGATGCCCCCGGCGAGCTCCAGCGACCCGCCGCCGATGTCCAGGCAGAGCAGCCGTCCGGCGGACCAGCCGAACCAGCGCCGGACAGCCAGGAAGGTCAAGCGGGCCTCGTCCTCACCGGGCAGCACCATGAGGTCGACCCCGGTGCGCTCCCGGACCGCAGCGAGCACCTCGATGCTGTCGCGGGCGTCACGCACCGCCGACGTCGCAAACGCGACCAGGTCCTCGACGCCCTCGACCTCGGCCTCGTGGCGCGCCTCCGCGACGGCCGCCACGAGGACCTTGGTGCCGTGGGCGCCCAGCGAGCCGTCGCCCCGCAGCAGCTCGGCCAGGCGCAGCTCGGACTTGTGGCTGCGCACCGGATCGGGGTGGCCGCCCTGGTGAGCGTCGACGACGAGCAGGTGCACGGTGTTCGACCCCACGTCGAGCACGCCGAGCCGCATGGCCGCAGGCTAGCCTCGCGGGTGTGCCCACCGAGCTCGGAATGCCCTCGACCCGCGAGGTGACTCTCGACTTCCCGCGCTCCTGGGTCGAGTTTGTCGACCCGGCCAACGACGAGCACTGGGTCCGCGCCGACCTGACCTGGCTGCTGTCGTCGTGGACCTGCGTGTTCGGCACGTCCTGCCAGGGTGTCGTCGAAGGCCGGCAGTCCGACGGCTGCTGCAGCCACGGCGCCTTCTACTCCGACGACGACGACGAGCAGCGGGTGGAGGCTTTCGCCAGCCGGCTCAAGAAGAAGCACTGGCAGTACGCCGAGGTCGGTCGTCGTAAGGGCTTCAGCGAGGTCGACGAGCTCGATGGCGAGCCGGCCCGCAAGACCCGCCGGGTCGACGGCGCCTGCGTCTTCCTCAACCGCCCCGGGTTCGAGGGCGGCGAGGGTTGCGCCCTCCATGCCCTCGCGCTGCGGGAGGGGCTCCACCCCCTCGAGACCAAGCCCGACGTCTGCTGGCAGCTACCGGTGCGCCGGGCCCAGGACTGGGTCGACCGCCCCGACGAGACCCGCGTGCTGGTGTCCACGATCGGGGAGTTCGACCGGCGGGCCTGGGGCACTGGCGGGCACGACCTGCACTGGTGGTGCAGCGGCTCGCCGGCCGCGCACGTCGGGGCTGACGCGCTCTACCTGTCGTACGCGCCTGAGCTCGTGGCCCTGCTGGGGCAACCGGCGTACGACGAGCTGGCGCGGCTCTGTGCCGCCGCCGCCCCCGGCGTCGCCACCCACCCCGCGACCCTCGCCGCCTGCCGAAGTTGATCAGACAGGAAGCGCCTGTCTGATCGTCTTCGGAGCGGAGCCGGCGTGTCGTACGAAGTTGATCAGACACCCGTACGACGCGCTGCCGCGCGCCCCTGACTGAGCCCGGCCGGCGCATGTCTGATCAACTCCGGACCCAGAGCACCGAATCCGCCGAAGTGGATCAGACAGGAAGGGCCTGTCTGATCATCTCCGTTAGGGCTCGAACTTGTAGCCGAGGCCGCGGACGGTGACCAGGTGCCGGGGGGCTCCGGGATCGGCCTCGACCTTGGCGCGCAGTCGCTTCACGTGGACGTCGAGGGTCTTGGTGTCACCGTCGTAGTCGGCGCCCCAGACCCGGTCGATGAGCTGGCCGCGGGTCAGGACCCGGCCGGCGTTGCGCAGCAGCAGCTCGAGCAGCTCGAACTCCTTCAGCGGCATCTGCACGTCGCCGCCGCGGACCGTGACCACGTGACGGTCGACGTCCATCCGGACCGGCCCGGCCTCGAGCGCGACAGGCCCGGCGTCGTCGACCTCCGTGCCGCGCCGCAGCACGGCGCGGACCCGAGCGACCAGCTCGCGGGAGGAGAACGGCTTGGTGACGTAGTCGTCGGCGCCCAGCTCGAGGCCCACGACCTTGTCGACCTCGGAGTCGCGGGCGGTCAGCATGATGACCGGCACGGAGGACTTCACCCGCAGCTGCCGGCAGACCTCGGTGCCGGACAGCCCGGGCAGCATGAGGTCGAGCAGCACGATGTCGGCGCCGCTGCGGTCGAACTCTGCGAGCGCCTCCGGACCGGTGGGGGCCACGACGACCTCGAAGCCCTCTTGCTTGAGCAGGTACGACAGGGGGTCGCTGATGGACTCCTCGTCCTCGACGACCAAAACCCGCGTCATGCTGTCTCCCCATGTGCAAGTGCCGGAGCGGCCGGCAGCCGAAGCGTGAAGGTGGAACCGGAGCCCTCGACGCTCCAGACGGTCACCTCACCACCGTGGTTGGTGGCGACGTGCTTGACGATGGCCAACCCGAGGCCGGTGCCTCCGGTGGCGCGTGACCGGGCCGGATCGGCCCGGTAGAACCGCTCGAAGACCCGCTCGAGCTCCTTCTCCGCGATGCCGATGCCCTGATCGGTCACGCTGATCTCGACGCCGCCCTCACTCATCCGGACGGCGACCGCGACGCGGGTCCGGTCGGCGGAGTAGGCCACGGCGTTGTCGATGAGGTTGCCGACGGCCGTGACGAGCTGGGACTCGGAGCCCAGGACGTGCAGGCCGTGGTCGCCGCCGCGGACGATGTCGATGCCCTTGGCGTTGGCGGTCGTGCGGCAGCGGTCGACCGCCTCGGCGACGACCTGGTCGATCGGCACCGACGTGGCGTCGGGCAGTGGGTCGGCGCCCTGCAGGCGCGACAGGTCGATGAGCTCTTGGACCAGCCGGGCCAGCCGGTTGGCCTCCACCTGCACGCGACCGGCGAAGCGCTTGACCGCCTCGGGGTCCGCGGAAGCGTCGGCCAGCGCCTCGGCGAGCAAGGACATCGCGCCGACCGGGGTCTTGAGCTCGTGGCTGACGTTGGCGACGAAGTCACGACGGACCGCATCGACCCGACGGGCCTCGGTGACGTCCTCGACGAGCAGCACCACGTGACCGACCTCGCCGACCGGCGCGAGCCGCGCGCGGACCGCCTCCGGCACGCGCCCCAACCGGTGGGCGGCGAGCTCGACCTCGGCCTCGCGGGCGATGCCGCTGCCGCGGGTGTCGCGGACCAGTCGGCGCAGCTCGCTGACCGGGATGCGGCCGTCGCGGACGACGCCGAGCTCGATGGCGGTGCGGTTGGCGACGATCACGTCGTCCGCGGCGTCGAGCACCGCGATCGCGACGGGGAGGGCATCGATGACCTCGGCGGAGGCCGGGCCGGCCGGGGTGTCCGCGACGGGCGGTGCGACCGGGCGGCGGCGCAACACGGCGACCACGCCGAAGGCCCCGAGCAGCACGCCGACGAGCACGCCGACGAGCACGCCGACGAGCAGGCTCACAGCGATCACACTGCTGATGCTAGGTGCGTCGTACACCCTCCGGGTAAACGCCGAGCGCGCGCCCGACGCACTGTTCACCACCTGGACACCAAGCCTTCATGCCACCCGCGTGAGCAACGCGCTGTCGGGGATAGCCTCTGACCATGCGCGACGCCTACCACGACGAGCTCGATGCCATCTCCGCCTCGCTCGTCGAGATGGCCCGGATGGCCGGCTCTGCCATGAGCAAGGCGACGACGGCGCTGCTCGACGCCGACCTGCAGCTCGCCGAGATGGTCATCGCCGCCGACGACCAGATCGACGACCTCTACCGCGCCACTGAGGAGCGGGCCTTCGACGTCATGGCCCGCCAGCAGCCGGTCGCGAGCGACCTGCGGATGCTCGTCACCTCATTGCGGATGGTCGCCGACCTCGAGCGGATGGGAGATCTCGCGCTCCACGTCGCCAAGATCGCGCGTCGGCGCTACCCGTCGTCGGCGGTGCCGCCGGAGCTGCGCGAGACGATCCTGAAGATGGGCCACGCTGCTGAGGAGATCGTCGCGAAGGCGGGCACTGTCATCACCAGCCGCGACGTCGAGATGGCCGCCGAGCTCGAGGCCGATGACGACGTCATGGACTCGCTGCACCGCAAGCTCTTCGAGACCATCCTGGACGACGACTGGGAGGGCGGCATCGAGGCCGCCATCGACATCACCCTGGCCGGCCGCTACTACGAGCGCTTCGCCGACCATGCCGTCTCGGTCGCCCGCCGGGTGGTCTACCTCGTCACCGGCGAGCGGGCCGCATCGCTCGGCTGATCCGGCCGGTCAGCCCCGTTTGACGTCCTCCGGACCCTGACCGACGAAGCGCTCCAGGAAAGCCTCGAGCGCATCGGTCTCCACGCCCGGGCACAGCAGTCGCTGCTCCCAGGCCGTCGCCGCGACCCCAGCCGCGAGCTGCGGCCGCTCGACCAGGATCACGTCGGCGTCGTGGCGGTCGGTGAGGTTGACCAGCTGCTCGACGTCGGCCGCCGGCAGCGTCGCGGAGTACCAGAGCACGACGTAGCCATGCTCCAAGGCGTGCACGAGCAGCCCGTCAACTGGCGCCTTCGCAGCCACAAAAGCCCCTGCGCGCGCAACATCTTCTAGGTGGTCGCCACCGGCCGGTGGCTGCACCGCGTAGGTCGGGGAGGCCACGTGACCACGACCCCGGGTCCGGTCGGCCCGCTGGTCGCGGGTGCAGTCCCCCGCGCTCAGCCGCCGGTCCCGCGCCGCCGCCTGCCGGTCCTTCACCACGAGGAACCCGCCGCCCGCGACCAGCACCAGCAGGACGAGGCCCACCGTCAACCAGACCGTACGACGCCGTCCGGCTCGCTCCGCCTGTGCTGCGGCCGTCGCGGCCTGCTCCCGCTCGAACGCCTCCTGCCGGCGCTTGGCATTGCGACCCTCGGGGCGACGCGCCACTAGTGGCCCTGGTTCTTCACGGCCTCCGCCGCAGCGGCTGCCGCCTCGGGGTCGAGGTAGGTCCCGCCCTTCACCAGCGGAGCGAGATC
>JBKKBU010000472.1:0-3637 GCA_046713755.1 Mycobacteriales bacterium | reverse complement strand
CGGCTCGGTCGAGCCCAAGGCGTCGCGGCGGCGGCGCAGGTCCGGGACCTCTGGGCCTGACCTCCCGATCCTGCTGATCAACGGGGACTTCCCCGCACTGCGAGGCTCGCCGCCCGCGGGTAACCGCCCGTTGATCACGGGGGGCGTCAGCGCCGGCGGGGCGGGCGGCTCCTGGTGCGGTTCGGCGCAGGCGGCGGTGTCGAGGTCAGCGGCGGCAGCGGCTCGGGGTGGGCGATCGGCGGGCCGGTGAGCCGCTGCTCGAGCTCGCCGCTGACCCCGAGCCGCTGGGTCGCGCGGGTCAGTGCGACGTAGAGCGAGCGCATGCCGGCGACTTCGGACAGCGACTCGGCCACGACGCCCACGGGGGAGACGACGACGCATCCGTCGTACTCCAGGCCCTTGACCTGCCAGGTGTCGACGACCGACAGCCGTGGGTGCGGTGGTAGCTGCGCCCGGACGGTCTCCCGCAGCGCGAAGGGGGTGACGACACCGACCGTGCCGCTGACCTGGTCGAGCAGGGTGGCCACCGCCGCGGCGAGGTCGTCGACGACGAGGGGTTCGATGCCGTTGGACCGCACTGCTTCGGGCGGCGTCGCGGCGGGATCGATCCGCGCGAGCAGGCGGGCGGCCAGGGCCGCGATCTCGGTCGAGGTGCGGTAGTTGGTGGTGAGCGTCGCCTCGCGGACGCGGGACGAGCCGATGGCGGACTGCAGCGCGTCTCGCACCTCGGTGACGTCCGGCCAGGCCGACTGGGCCCAGTCCCCGACGATCGTCCAGGTCGCGCCGCGGGCCCGCCGGCCGAGCATCCGCCACTGCATGGGGGTGACGTCCTGGGCCTCGTCGACGACGACGTGCGCGAAGGTCCGGTAGTCCCGCTCGTTGGCGAGGTCGCGCGCGGTCTGCCGAGTGCGGTCCGCGAAGGTCGTGACGCCGTGTTCGGCGGCCAATTCGTCGAGCTCGGCGAGCTCGTCCCAGTCGTCGTCCGGGTCGCGCTCCGGGGCCGGCGGTGGCCCACACAGCTCGGTGAGCTCGTCGAGGATCGCTGCGTCCGCCGGGGAGAGGTCGGCGCCCCAGGCCAGCGCCGCGACCTCCGCTGGTGAGAAGGTCCCGCGCGCGAGCTCAGCCAGCGGTAACTGGCCGGTGCGGAGCGCGTCGAGGACGGCAGTCGGTTCCAGGACTGGCCACAGCCCCTCCATGGCCCGATGGAAGGCGGGATCGTGACGCAGCCACAGCCCGAAGTCCTCGCGGTCGTCGGACTCGGTCCGGGTTGCTCCGGGTCGGCGCTCCCACACGCGCCAGGCGGACTCGACGACCTTGCCGACGTAGGCCGTGCGGCCGGCATTGGCGCTGCGCTGGTTGCGCGCGACCTCGCTGCGGCGCCGCGCCAGGTCCTCGGCGGAGACCATGAACGACGTCCCGAACCGGCTCAGCTCCAGGTCCACGACGGCGCGCGGTTGCGCTAGCGACGTGACCGTACGACGGAGCAGTCGGGCCATCCGGACCGAGCCCTTGACCGCCGTACTCGCTGGTGGCTCGTCGAAGCCCAGGGTGTAACCGCGCGGCAGCTGCGGGACCTCGCCAAGAGCAGCCAACCGGACGGACGTCTCGCCGAGGGCAGGCAGCACGGCGCCGATGTAGTCGACGAAGACCCGGGACGGCCCGACGACGAGGACGCCGCGGCGGCCGTAGAACTCGCGTCGGGCATACATCAGGTAGGCGACGCGGTGCAGGGCGACGGCGGTCTTTCCGGTGCCGGGTCCGCCGGTGACGACGAGCGCCCCGTCGTCGGGAGCGCGGACCGCCTCATCCTGCTCGCGCTGGATGGTCGCGACGATGTCGCGCATCTGCGGGCCGCGCTCACGGGAGACCGCGGCGAGGAACGCGCCGTCGCCCACGACGACGGAGCCCTCCAGGGTGTCGGCGAGCTCGGGCTGCAGGAGCTCGTCCTCGAGACCGGTCACCGTGTCACCGCGAGTGGTGAGGGTCCGCCGCCGGACCACGCCGAGCGGGTCGGTCGCCGTCGCCCGGTAGAAGGCCGCCGCCGCCGGCGCGCGCCAGTCGACGACGATCGGCTCCTGGTCCTCAGTGCGCAGCCCGAGGCGCCCGATGTGGTGGGTCTCCCCGTCGTACAGATCGAGCCGGCCGAAGACCAGCCCCTCGCCGGCGTTGTCGAGGTCGGACCGTCGGGCGGTGGCGGCCAGAGCAGCGACGTCGCGCTCGTAGAGCGCCTGCGGGTTGCCACCCTGCGCACGGGCGAGGCTCTCCCGTTCCCGGTCGACAGCCAGCGCGCGCAGCTGCTCCAGGCGCTCCACGGCACGCCGGACATGGGCCTGCTCGCGGGCGAGCTCGGTGTGGAGGTCTCCGTCAATGGTCATAGAGCGGACCAGTCTGCCGGACCGCTGGCACCGGCTGTGCACCAGCAGGGGATACGGTCCTGCGTGCCTGACCGGGATTGCCTCGGCGGCGGTCTGGAGGCGGAGCCCGTGAACACAGTCCCCTTGCGATTCCTGTTGGTCGGAGCCCTGGCCCTGGGCGGCCTGGCGGCCTGCGGCAGCGAGAAGAAGTCGACGACGACGCCGGCCCCGAAGGCGAGCCCGACCGAGGCGCCGCTGACCTCGGCGCAGGCCAAGACCATCGCCACGGCCAGCCTGCTCACCTCAGCCGATCTGCCGGGCTACAAGGCGACCCCCTCCGACAACACGCCGGACCCGGACGAGGACAAGGCTGAGGCTGAGCTCGAGAAGTGCGTCGGAGTCGAGTCGCCGGACTACCTCGCTGACGAGTCCTCCGACGACTTCAACAAGGGGGAGTTCCCGACCAGCGTCGAGGTGAGCTCCGAGGTCCAGGTCGTGAAGACCGCCGCGGAGGGGAAGGCCGACCTGCAGGCCTTCCTGTCCACGAAGGCACTGGGCTGCTTCGAGACCTTCGTCGGGACGGCTCTCAAGGCCGCCGAAGGAAGCGGTGTCACGGTCACGAAGACTGACGTGGAGCGCTTCGACGTCGCCAAGCCGGCGGAGGCGTCCGATGCCTTCGGACTCCGGGTCACAGGTGGGCTGAAGGGCGGCGGCAAGACGTTCACGCTGAGCATCGAGATCGTTGGCGCGCTGGTCGGCCGGGCCGAGCTGTCGGTTCTCGCCTTCGGTCTAGGTGACGCTTTGGCGGTGAGCGAGCAGAACCGGTTGATTGCGGTGATGGCCACGCGGGCGGCGAAGGCGCAGCAGGTCTGAATCGTCGTTCGGCCCCGGCCGGTCCGCACTTCGGTGTGGGCCGGCCGTCGTCGTTCGGGTGGCCCCGTCGCTGGCGGCCAGAGGCACAGACCTCCGACAGTTTCGGATAGCCCCTGTGGACAAAAAAAGTACTGTGGATAACAACTTTTGTGCCGACACCCCTTGACGAGGGCGGCTATCGAGCGCATGCTTCGAACACAACCACGACCATGGTCAGGAGGTGCACATGACAGTCGAGAGCGCCGACCAGCCCCGTCCTGAGGTGCCGTTCGCGACGGTGCACGGACCGGTCGGCCGGCAGGTGCAGGCCCTGCTCGACGCCGTCGACGCCCTGCTGGAGACCGGCGTCGCGCCGCTGCAGTGCGCCGGGGAGGTCGCGGCCCGGACCGCGGTGCAGGCGAAGCTCGATG